>JBBSVB010000220.1:0-4770 GCA_038233875.1 Actinomycetales bacterium
CACTGCCCGGAGTGGACCAGGGTCTTCTCGATGAAGGCACCAATGCCGAGGGCTGGTGAGAGCACGGTGCCGTCGGTCAACGTCATGGACTGGGCGGCGTTGTGAGTGTCGAAGCAATACCATGGCTCGCCGCGGTTGCAGGCACGGCACTGACCGCATACGGCCCGCCAGTTGAGGATCACAAAATCACCGACCTTGACGTTGGTGACCCCTTCGCCGATGGTCTCGACGGTGCCTGCGGCCTCGTGGCCGAGAAGGAACGGGAACTCGTCGTTGATCGCGCCCTCGCGATAGTGCACGTCGGTTTGGCATACCCCGCAGGCCTCAATCGTGACGATGACCTCGTTAGGGCCCGGGTCAGGCACCACCACGCCCACTACTTCAACGGGGGCGTTCTTGCTGCGGGCGATGACGCCTTTGACAGTGCTGGGCATGGCGTGGTCCTCCTCGACCTGGGGTGATGACCGCCCCAGTATGCCGCCCATAGAGGCCATGTGACCATCGACCGTCCGCGACGGACCAGATGACCGATCCGCGCGCCCTCCCCCGCCTGCAAACCGCAGAGAGCGCGCACAACGGTCATGAGCGGGGTATGCCGATCGGCGGGCCTGACGCGGTGCGCTCGGCTCAGATGATGAGGGCGGTGGCGATCGCTGCTATGCCTTCGCCGCGACCAGTTAATCCCAGGCCGTCGGTGGTGGTGGCACTGACCGACACCGGCACTCCTCCGAGGGCAGCGGACATGGCCGCTTCGGCTTCGCTTCGACGAGGCCCAACCTTGGGGGTATTTCCGATGATCTGCACCGACACGTTTCCGACGGCAAACCCTGCCTCGGCGAGCAGTTTCAGAACATGGGCCAGCATCTGCGCTCCCCCGGCACCGGCCATCTCGGGCCGGCCGGTGCCGAACACGCTACCGAGATCGCCGAGACCGCCAGCAGCCAAGAGCGCATCACAGGCGGCATGCGATGCAACGTCGCCATCTGAGTGGCCCTCAATGCCCCGCTCACCCGGCCACAACAGGCAGCCCAACCACAACTCCCTTTCGGCGACCCCTTTGGCCGATTCGGCATACCGGTGGACATCGGTGCCGATTCCTACTCGAGGTATGCCGCTCACGTCGTCTCCCGCAACCACACATCAGCGACCGCGAGATCGTGCAGCGTCGTGATCTTCATCGAGCGAGCATCCCCTGGCACGGTAAATACGCGTGGCCCCATAGCCTCGACCATTCCCGCGTCGTCGGTTGATGCGCGCTCATTCCCAATCTCGGCGTGGGCGCGCATCAACGTCTCGCGCAGGAAACCTTGAGGTGTCTGAGCCACGCGCACCATGGCTCGATCAATGGTTGACACGACGGCCTCCCCGGAGGGTGTGGCCCGCACCTGCTTCAGCGTGTCGACAACCGGGAGCGTCGGAACGACCGCCGCATGCCCGGAACGCACGGCGGCAACCACGTCGTTGAAGACGCGAACGGGGGTCAAAGCTCGAGCCGCGTCATGGACCAGGACGATTCCGACCTCATCGGAGAGCGCCCCCAGACCCAAGGCCACAGAGTCCTGACGTTCTGCGCCACCATCAATGACCACCACGCTCATGGCGGAAGGGACCGCCAGACCACGGAGCGCCTCGTTCATCAGGGAGCGGTGACCTGTTGGAGCAAGCACCACGATCTCGGTGACGCCATGGCATCTCATCGCACACCGCAACGCCCGCACGACAAGAGGCTGACCGCCCACCGGCACGAGTGCCTTCGGTCGATCAGCCCCAAGTCGGGAGCCCTGGCCTGCTGCGACCAAGATCACGCCTACGTTCAGGAGGCGAGGACCTCGTCGAGCGTGGCCTCAGCCTTGTCTTCGTTGGTCTTCTCAGCGAGAGCCAATTCGGAAACGAGGATCTGACGCGCCTTGTTGAGCAGGCGCTTCTCGCCGGTGGACAAACCGCGGTCACGGTCACGACGCCACAGGTCACGCACTACTTCGGCCACCTTGACGACGTCGCCGGAGGCGAGCTTTTCGAGGTTGGCTTTGTATCGACGCGACCAGTTGGTCGGCTCCTCGGTGTGGTCCGCACGAAGCACGGCGAAGACCTTGTCGAGGCCTTCCTTACCGACAACATCGCGAACTCCGACGAGGTCGCAGTTCTCGGCGGGAACCTCAATGGTGAGGTCGCCTTGGGCGACCTTCAACTTGAGGTAGACCTTCTCCTCACCCTTGATGGTTCGCTTGTTCATTTCTTGGATGAGTGCGGCGCCGTGATGTGGATACACGACTGTCTCGCCGACCTTAAATGCCATCTTTGATTTGCCCCTTTCGCGGAACCCCAGAATATCACGAGTGGCGTGGATCACTAAATGACACCTTTAGCATTTGTGCTGGTCAGCGGCCTATGCACGTGAGCGAGGCACCCGGTAGGCTACGGCGTGTGCCGAGAACGCTGATTACCACGCCTCCTGCCCGCCGTCTCATCCTGGTCGTTGCTGCCCTGGCAGCCACTGCTGGGCTGAGCGCCTGCCAGGTCGCGTCACCGATCACGACCGCCCAACCCTACGATCCTGCCGACGGTGTCAGCCTCGATACCGAAGAGGTGAGCGTGCGGGATCTGTTGGTGGTCAGCGAAGGCAACGGCACCCCCGGCGTCATCGTCGGCTACGTCGTGAACAACTCCGAGGAGCCGCTCAGCGTCGAGGTGGCGTTGGTAGAAGACGGCACTCGCACGGTCCTGACCCCCGCAGTCGAGATCGCCGCCGACAGCGCAGGTCGACTCGACGGCCGCGCCGCTGAAGGCGAGTTCGTGGACCCGGTGATCGCCGCGCAGATCCCGGGGTTGCCGGGCGGGCTCGTCGACCTGCGCATCACAACCTCCACCGGTGAGGCCACCTCGACGTCCGTGCCTGTGCTGCCTCCGGACGGCGTCTACGCCAACTACGCAGAGCTCCTCGGTGGCGGCGACGCTGCCACCGCCACCGAGTAAGACCCCCTAGCTGCGAACGGGCGCCGTGTCGCGGGCGCTTTGCGCGGTGCGGTTCTCTAGGGCTTCGTCGAGATTGACCTCGTCGTGCCACTCGCCGGTCACTAGATACACGACCCGGTGGGCCACCGAAACGGCGTGGTCGCCGAACCGCTCGTAGTAGCGACTCAACAGCGTGGCATCGACCGCCGCCTCGGTAGGACCATCCCAACGGTCCGAGAGCAGCACATGGAAGACCTCTCGGTGCAACTCATCCATCCGGTCGTCGTCGTCCTTGAGGCGGCTTGCGCCGGCCAAATCGTTGTTGTGGATGATCGCGCCCGTCTTCATGACCATCCGCTCAGCCAACTGCGCCATCTCGACAAAGGTGGCCTGCAACGAAGCCGGGATCGCTGTCGCGGGGTAGCGAAGGCGAGCCACCTTGGCCACGTGCCGCGCCAAATCCCCCATGCGCTCCAGATCCGAACTCATCCGCATCGCGGTCACCAGTGTGCGCAGGTCGGTCGCCACCGGTTGTTGACGGGCTAACGTGTCGACCGCACGGTTATCGAGATCGCGGCGCACGGCATCAATATGCTCGTCCGCAGTGATGACACTTTCAGCAAGTTCCAGATCTGCGTCCATCAGAGATTGGGTGGCCCTATTTAGGGCGGAGGCGGTCAGCCGAGTCATCTCGACCAACTGGTCCGAGATTAAGGCCAATTCCTCGTGGTATGCCGTACGCATGGTGCTCCTCTTCGCTGGGTTCGCGAGCACGCTGTCATGACAGTGTGAACGAAGTGCCGACGTCAAGTGAACAGTGCACTACCGCCGGGCACCTGATCAGTTTACGGCGCGTTCCTGTCGGTTCTGCGATCTAGGGTGGTGTCCATGCCCGCGTCGACCACCTCCATACCGCTCTTGGTGGTCGCGGTCATTGCGATAGTCCTGCTGGCGGCGGTCGTGGCGCTCGTCGCTCAACTCGTCGCCGCCCGTCGAGCCCTCGCCCACAACGCGACGCCCGTCATTCTCGCCGAGGACCAAGCACACCAAGCGCTAGCTACCGGGGTCGCCGAATTGCTCGCCGCCACCCGCTCGGGGGGCATCATCGCCGCCCGCGACGGACGCGTGTTGCGAGCAACCTCCAAGGCGTTGACCTTCGGCTTGGTCCGCGGCCGCGAACTGACCCACCCAGAGCTGAGGCGCGTCTTCGATCTTGTCCTCGCCGATGGACAGACCCGGGAAAGTGAATTCGAATCTGCCCGCGGACCCGTTGGGGCTGGTCGTCTCGTCATCGGCGTTCGCGTTGCTCGCATCGCCGACGGCCTGATTCTGACCTTGATCGAGGACCGCACGCAAAACCGTCGGGTCGAAGAGGTGCGCCGGGACTTTGTAGTCAACGTCAGCCACGAGTTGAAAACCCCGGTAGGCGGGCTTTCGCTGCTCGCCGAGGCTGTTGAAGGTGCAGCCGACGATCCCGTGGCCGTGAGGCGCTTCTCGCGGCGGATGAAGGTCGAGGCCGAGCGACTGACCAAGCTCGTCAGCGAGATCGTTGACTTATCGCGCCTGCAAACGGTCGACATGATGACCGAGCTCACGGTGGTCGACGTCGCACGGTGCGCGGCCGACGCCGTGGAGCAGACCCGCCTGGTTGCCGCTGACCGCAGACTGTCGGCCCGGGTGGCCACAGCGCGCGTGGGGGTGCGCGTCTACGGCGACCCGGAACTGATCACCACCGCTATCCGAAATCTCGTCACCAACGCCATCGCTTACTCCGAGGACGGAACCCGAGTGTCGGTCACCACGCGGCGGGTCGACGAC
>JBBSVB010000221.1:0-4729 GCA_038233875.1 Actinomycetales bacterium
ACGAGCATCTCCCGAACGAGCAGCACTCACAGCAGCGCTCGCACCCGCCCCAGCGGCAAGGGCTGCGTACGCACCGACACCGTCGTCATCACTCAGGGGGGCGTCCAAGGAGAAAACGGACGCTGCAGTCACGACTTCGGAGGACCACGGTGCCAGGATCTTCGCGAGCTCTCCGGGCGTGGTGGGGCCCGCCGGGTCGGGTTCGAGCATGCTAAAGGTGGAGCGGCACAACGCATCTAAATCACCCGGGACGCCTCCGACGACCTCGGACGGAGCGGGCAGCGAGCCGTCGCTACGACGGCGGGCGGGGCGCAGGGCCTCGATGTCTTCACCGGGCCAGCGTCCGGTCAGAGCGGTATAGAGCAACGACAGCAGATCGGTGGTGTCGATGCCGGAGGCCTCGGTGGCCGAGATCTCGTCGGTCTGCTCGATCGCCGCAGCCACCCCCACCCCAGAAATCTTGATGCTGCCCTCGCTGGTGCGCAGCACAGCGTGCGGGTTGAGATAGAGGTGATGCAATCCACGCCGACGCGCCGACTCCATGCCTGACGCGGCCTCACCGACGATGCGGCGGGCTTCTTCGGCGGCTAGCGGTTGGTCGGCGACCAGAGAAGCCAAGGACTCGGCGTCACTGAGTCCCTCTTCGACTATCCAGCACACCCCATCGGAAAGGCCGACGTCCAGAACTCGGACCAAACGGGGGTCGTCGACACCCGCAGTGCGGCGAGCGCCGTCGAGTACCGCATGAGCCATCTCTTCGTGCGCTCCCGTGGCCGGCAACGCCGTGACCGCAACGAGCCGGTCGAGCGTTTGGTCGTGGGCAGACCAGTAGTCCAGCGTGTCGTCGCGCCGGGCGAGCAACTCCTCGAGGGCGTACCGCCCCCCTAGGACCGTGCCGGTATCGATGCCGTGCACCATGGGCTCCTTGCTCAATTCACGCTCCGAGTCAGACCAGTCCAAGACTAGTGGTGACGCCTTCTTATTCTGTCGGTCTGGGGCAGACGTCGGTGAGTCGCTGGCAGGTACGGAGCTTTTGGGCGTAGAACTCTGTGTCGAAGGCTTGCCCCGCCGCAGGCGTCGGGTCAACGGGGTGAGCACGTCGGACAACTCACGGACCCCAAACCGGTGCGCGAGCAAGCCGTACAACCCGAAGAAGACCAAGGCGCATACGCCGAGGGTGATAAAAGCGGCGAGCTTGCCGTCAAGGAGAGAGTTCAACCACAGTTGTATGCCGAGTGTGGGGGCGGCGGCGATCAACGAGGCAGCAAAGGCACCGAGGTAGGTGCGGCGGACGTCGCTCATGTCAGGGGAGTCGATACGTCGACGCACCCAGATGACCGCCAATATTGCCGCCACGATCTGGCCGGCAGATTGGCCAGCGGCGATCCCCATCGCGGTGAGGTTGTTAGGCAAGAAGAACGCACCGATGATGGCCACGACCGAGACCGTTGTGATCACCACTTGCAACTGGAAAGGCGGCCGACCCTCTTGGTAGGCGTGAAAGACGCGTTGAGAGAGCAAATAGATCCCGTAGGGCACGAGACCGACAGTGAGGATCATCAGGATTGAGGCGATGGCGTTCGTCGCCTGGGGCCCAGTGAGGATGAACAGCAGGGCCGTGATCTGAGGGGCGAGGATGATCATGCCCACCGCGATGGGCACCATAGCGGTCGCCAGAAGCCGCAACCCGCGTCGATACTGCTCGGCGAGCAACGGCCGATCGTCCGCTGCGGCCGCCCGAGACAGGCTAGGCAGCATGGCCGTCAGCAGCGAGGTTGCGATCAACGAGTGCGGCAGGATGAAAAGAAGGAAGGCGTACCCGTAGGCAGCTTTTCCTGGCACACCGTTGATGCCGTCGGTCGCCTCGTTGAGGACGTTAGAGGACAGGAGCAGCCCGGCCTGGGAGATGCCGATGATGGCCAGCGTCCAGATCGCCATCTGGGACGCCGCACGTAACCCCACGCCACGAAAGCCCCACCGGGGCCGGTAGCGGAATCCGCTGCGGCGCACGGGTTCGAACAGCACGGCAGCCTGCACCACGATCCCAAGGGTCGCTGTGCCGGCCAGGAGCCAGATCATCGACGGGGTCCAGTCGCTGAGAGCGATGTCGCCCGCGTCGGGATAGATGAACGCGAAGACGATGAGTCCCGCTATGGCCACAATGTTGCTGGCTACCGGCGCCCACATGTACCAGCCGAACTTCTCCTGGGCGTTCAGGATCTGGCCCAGGAGGGCGTAGATGCCGTAGAAGAGGATTTGGGGCAAACAGAGGTAGGCCAAGGCCAAGGACAAAGCCAGTTGTTCGCCGCTCCAACTCCAGGCAGAGAGTTTGGTGAGCACCCAGCCACCAGCCGTGGCGACGACCGTGATGGCGAACATTGCTGTTAGGGCCAGTGTGATGAGGCGGTCGGTGAGATCGCGGCCCTTATCCTTTCGGGCCAAGGCACGTGTCAGTTGTGGCACGAAGACCACGTTGAGCACCCCGCCGGCCAACAAGAGGTAGATGGTGTTGGGCAGCGTATTTGCGTTATCCCAGGCGTTGGCTGCCTGGGTCAACGGTCCAATGGCACCTGCAAGCAAGGCCACGCGGACCAGGCCAAGAATCCGAGACACCAACGTCCCGGAGGCCATCAAGGCACTGGATCGGGCCAACGAGGACGACGAATTGGCTTTGCCCGTATTGGGCTGATTGGCCCCGGGCTGCTCCCCCGTGGGCATCTGTGGCTCAGTCATGCGAGTCCTGCCCAGCACTGGGGGCAGGGCGGCGCAAGGCCCGCGTCAACCCCAAGATCAAGATCACTCCGGCGAGGCCGCCGATCACCCAGTAGATCCAGATACCGGTGGGACGCACCTGCACATCGACCTCTTGGGTCGCCCCGATCATCAACCCACTCGGGGTCGTCAACGTGGCCTGCACGGGCACCTCACCGGCGGCCACTGCGCGCGCGCGAAACTGGACGTTGGCCCTGCTCTTGGCACCGATGCTGATGGGCGAGGGTTGGTCGATGATCCGCAACCGCCCGTTGCCGGGGGAAAGGGTCAGCTGAAGGTCCTGCACGGCGACCGGTAGGTCGTTAATGATGGTGATCTGGATCAGACCTTCCTGGGCTAAGAAATTCACGGAAGTCGGGTTGATGCGGATGCCGTCAACGACGATCTCGATCTGAGATTCCAGATTGACTAGGGGCACCGACCACGCGTCCCGGTTGGTGCGCCACCGCGTCGAATACAACCCGTTAAGCACGGGCTCCCAGCGCTGCACCGCAACCGCGCTGGGCAGTATGCCGCTGAGCTGGGCCAACGTGTCACGAACCCCTTCGATGCGATCGATCTCAGTCAGCGACAGTGGGCTCGGGGGCGGAGTGGGCAGGGAGGTGGACTCAGTGAATGAGGCCTCACCGGCGCTGCCGGAATCGGGGTCGTCCAGCAGCGTGTTCGCAGGCACCTGAGCAAGCCACGGTGCTGAACTCAGCGCAGCCCCGAGGTCGCGCACGGTCTCGGCCTCGATGGCGACGTTGCGCGCCGGAGCGATGACGACTGCTCCCGGGTCCGCCGGGGTGCGCTGGTATCTGGCCAACGTGTACGCCAGCACAGCTTGGATCTGCTCGGCATCTGCGCTCGACGTCGGCATGGACCCTACGAGGTCACTGAGTCGTTCGTCGTAACCCAAAAGCGTGAGGTCGCCGGTGGTGGTGGTGTGCGCGGCGACAGGCTCGCGATCAAAGCCGGAAACATCTGTGAACGTCGACCGGGGCACCACAACGGCGGACAGGGGCGGCACCGACCCCAGATCATGGACGGCATCGAGTCGGTCGTCGTCAAGCTGGGACCACACCGGCCATCCGATGTCGTGCCGCCCGCGCTCCACCAACGTGTCTGCCTTCAGGACTGACGGGGGCAGCTCGGCCGTGATCACGTCGTCGACGATCTCGGCATCAACGCCGACATCGATCAACGCGGCAAGATCGGGATCGGCCACTGGCAACCACCACAACTGGTCAGCAGGGACGCTGCCGAGAAGATTCTGCACTGCTGCCTCGGCTTCTTGGATGCGTGTGGGGTCCTGCGGCAATTCGACCAGCTCGTTGTCGTCGGCTGGCTTGGTGGGGTCATCCGGGTCGGTGATGACCTCGGGCACGGGTGTGGGAGCCGGTGCCGTCTGCTCCGGGGCTTGAGTGGGCGACACAGTCGGCTCGGCTGGGGTGGGCTCGGTCGGCGTGGGCAACGGGATCTGCTCAGGTGGTGCCGCAGCGGAGATATCGGCAGCCGAGGCCGACGGGACCAGCAACGCTGGGTCGACCACAAAGGTGGGGCTATAGCCGCCTAGACCATCGAGCCAGGCCCGCGCTGGCGACCCGGTGCCCACGACATCGAGCCAGGCCTGCGTGTGATCAGGACCGGGTGTGGAGGTCAGGGTCGGCTCGGCCGGCACCGTCAACGGCACGACCCACGATAGGTGCAGCGGCGCGGCGGGCGACGACGTGGCATACCAAGGCAGGACCGTGTGGACAGTGCCGACGGTCGCTCCCTCATCAGCTGTGACGTCCACGAGCAGGGGCAATGAGGCAAAGGAGAACGGCGGTGAAATGGCGTCTGCGGGGACGACGACCGTGAAATCCATGGTTTCGGCAGGGCTCAAACGTTGCGAGAGCTCCCGCTGCCCCACCTGCCTGGGGGCGGTCAGCTCTTGGTCGCCGGCCAGCCACGCATCCAGAGCTCCCACGTTGTC
>JBBSVB010000222.1:0-4691 GCA_038233875.1 Actinomycetales bacterium
CGAGGGCCGGGTCGATGGCGACCGAGGTGGTCGCTGATCGGATCCGGAAGGCGGTGTGCTGGATCCGGGTGACGTTCAGGGTCGACATCACACGGCCTCGTAGACGGCGATTGAATTGGTCGAGTCGGCGGGCGCGAAAGGCTTGCGGCGCCAATCCTCGAAGCGCTCGACGAGGCGCCAACCGCGTTCGACGCACGCGGCCTCGACCTCGCCGCTTGGCCGGTAGTGGAACAGGCAGGGGGCGAGGGTGCAGCCGTCTGCGCCGAAGTAAACATCCTGCCCCTCGACCCGCCGCCTCGCGGCGTGCACGCGAGTGAACCGCACCATCACCTCGGTCCCGCTCATGTCGAGGGGCAGAGAGGTGAAGGAGTCCTCCTCGAAGAACTCGCCCACCGGCTCGAAGTTCTCGAGTACCAGACGGGCCCCCGGCTCCGCTGACGCGCGCAGATTGACCAAGGCCGCGTCCTGCCGCGCGACGTCCCCGACCATGAATAAGGTGTTGAACACTGCGTAGGCCAAGGCGAAGGGCCGGTCAAGCGGCTGCTTGGCGACGTCAAGGAGCACAGGCTCGATCGATTCGGCTCCGTAGGTCCGCGCGGCCTGGTCGAGCATCGCGGGGCTGATGTCGACGCCGACGATGCGGCGACCACTTGCCCGCGCGAGCGCCGCGCCTACGTTGCCGGTGCCGACGCCGACCTCGATGATCTCCCCATCGCCGACGTAGTCGAGAAGGAAGGACGCGAGACCGTCGGGGTTCACGTGAGTTCCGTAGAAGGCGTCGTACCGGGTCGCGATCTTCTCGCCCCAGTCGGCGGCAGTCACGTCGTCGAAGGTCATGGTTGATGTCTCTCAGGTACTTGTCGTGAACGCGTGTCCGTCGGCTACCCGAATGACCTGCGTAGGACGGAAGGCTTTCTCTAGGTACGGGTCGTGCGAAACCACCAACGTCGTCGCAGTCAGGCTGGGCACAATGCGGTCGAGGAGGTCGAGGCCCTCGAAGTCGAGGTAGTTGGTCGGTTCGTCGAGTACGAGCACGGATGCCGGCTTGTTGAAGGCGGTTGCCAGCTGCAGCCGGCGTTGCTCTCCTCTGGAGAGCCGGTCGATCGGTTTCGACCACATCTCAAAGTCGAACATGTACTCGTTGAGGATCTCTTGAGCGTCCTCGACATAGATGCCGATCTCCCGCCGGAAGTAGTCGAGCGGAGCCACGTCGAGCGGCAGGTCAAGGTGCTGGGGCAGAACGACGATCGGACCGGACGGGAGCGACACGCGCCCGGAGTCCGGGTCGAGCACGCCGGTGGCGGCTTTGATCATGGTGGTCTTGCCGCTGCCGTTGTCGCCCTGGACGAGCACTCGGTCGCCGGCGCGGACGGCAATGCTGAGGCCGTCGAGGACGCGGACGTCGCCGTAGGACACTGAGATTTTCTCGAGCGACAACGAGCCAGGAGGAAAGGCGGGGTCGCTGGCCGCGACCCACTTGCGATTGGCCTGCTCGGGCACGTCGGTCACCCAGGCAGCCGAGTCGAGAAACGATTTGAGGCGACGCTGACGGGCTTTCGCCTGCTTCGCGATGCCCTTCGCCTTCGCGCGGATGCCGGCGTTACGGGTGCCGCCCTCAAGGCTGCGGGCGCGCTGTTTGGCGCGGTCGATGTCGGCTTCGATCCGCTTGACGAACTTGTCTTGGGCCTGGGCCTGTAGTCGCCGTTTGCGGTCGCGATCGCGTCGGGCTGCGAGGTAGGCGTCGTAGCCGCCCTGATAGACGTGAGCCGTGCCGTCGAGATCGTCGAGTTCGATGATTCGGTCGGGAACGTGGTTGAGCAGGTCTCGGCTGTACGAAGCGACGACGACGGCTTGGTCGGAGTCGGCCAGGAAGTCCTTGAGCCACGCCACCCCGGAGGCGTCGAGATGGCTCGTGGGCTCGTCGAGCAGGATCACAGTGGGCCTGACGACCAGCAGGCGCGCAAGAGTCGCTCGAGCCAGTTGGCCGCCGCTCATGGTGCCGATTGGCCGCTCGGGGTCGAGGGGGCCGAGACCGACGAGGTCGGTGGCCGCCTCGATCCAGGCGAGTTTGGTCCAGCCGTCGAGTTGCTCGAATCGCTCCATCACGGTGCCGTAGCGGTCGACGTCGCGGGGGTCACCCTGGGCGAGCCGGGGTGCAAGCGCGTCGAGTTGACGCTGGAACTCGTAGACGGCCCCGAGACCAGCTCCTACGTGGTCAACGACCGAGACGGAGAGGTCGATGTCGGCGGGCGAGATAGCCACCACCTCGTCACCGGACTGCTTGACCGACCCGGAGGA
This sequence comes from Actinomycetales bacterium, assembly GCA_038233875.1. Lineage (GTDB taxonomy): Bacteria > Actinomycetota > Actinomycetes > Actinomycetales > Dermatophilaceae > Ornithinicoccus. The sequence goes on from JBBSVB010000222.1 coordinate 2,299, forward strand.
CGGGGCCTCGAGTCCGGCGAGGATGCGCAGCAGAGTGGACTTGCCGGACCCATTGGGCCCGACGATGCCGACTTTGTCGCCCGCACCGATCGAGATGTGGAGGTGGGCGAACAGTGTCTCCCCGTCGATGGAGACACCGACGTCTTCGGCCTTGATCATCGGACGGTGGCCGGGTGAGAGGCCGCGGGCATGTCGGTCGACGCCAGGTTGCGGACGCCGGGCACGACGAGGAGCCCGTAGGTGGTGAGCACCAGCACGACGGCGCCGATGATGCCGAGCGCCTCGAATCCGATCGTCAGTGCCAGCGCCGGGGCAAGGGCGAGAGCGAATGGCTGGAGCCCGAAACTGGCAATCGCCTCGAGCGAGAACACGCGGCCTTGACTGTCCTCGGGGACCCCGTTCTGCAGCGCGGTGTACCAGAGCACCATGAATACCGAGATGCCCGCCCACGCGACGACGCTGACCGCGGCGAAGGCCCACAGCGGCACCGTGAACGCCAGACACAGCGACACCGCCGCGGATGGTGCGAGCCCGTGCATCGCGGCCACTCCGGGGCTTCGCGGCTTGATGCGCCCGGCGACGATGGAGCCGAGCATGGCGCCCAAGAATTGGCAGGCGCTCAGGATGCCGAAGGCGCCTGCGGCGTACCGTTCCTCGGCGACGACGGGCACCAGGGCGAAGAGGGGGCCGTAGACGAGGAACATCTGGACCGTGCCCTGAGCCATGATGACGGCGACCCACGGCCTGGTGGCGACCTCCCGCAAGCCGCCCCTGATCTCCTGCCAGAGGTTCTCTTGGGCGTCGCCCGCGTCTTCGGAACCGCGATTAGACACAGGCGGCAGCGCGATCCAGGCGAGAGCGAGGGCGCTGACGACGAAGGTGAGTATGTCGATGCAGTAGGCGATCGGGACGCTGCCGACAGCCACGAGCAACCCACCAAGTGCGGCGCCGGCGGCGCCGGCGAGCCGTTTGGTGCCCGAGTCGACCGCGTTGGCCTGCTGCCGCAGGTGCTCCGGCACTAGTTGCGGAAGCGCAGCCCGGTGGGCAGGTTCGTAGATGCCGGTCCCTAATCCAATCAGGGCGGCAGAGCCGAGGAGCAGGCCCATCGGCCCGTGGACGCCGAAGGCCAGGTAGCCGCCGACACCGGCGATGCACGCCATGTCGCCGGTAAGCATCACCCGCGTTCTTGAGTAGCGGTCGGCTGCGACTCCACCGAAGAGCATTGTCAATGACATCGCCCCCGCGTTGACGGCGAGCACCAGCCCGTACGCGGCTGCGCCGCGTTCCGGGATGACCTGGGAGGCCAGCGCCACCAGCGTCAGTCCGTTACCCAGATGACTGCCGACCTGGCTGATCCAGAACGCCAGGTAACGGGAGTTCGTGAAGAGCTCTTTGATGGTCGTTCCTTGTCAGCCGAGAGGGTGGGGCCACAGGGGCAAAGGGTCGACGCCGAGGAGCGCGATGACGCTCGCGCGGTAGTCGTCGGGGCATTGACCGAACCGTACCTCCACGAGTTCTGGGTGCGTGGCCACTGCGACGTGACGGTGGTTGCGGTCAGGGCTGTCGAGGACCTCCGCGATCGTGGTGGACGCGACGAGCCGGGCGAGCGACTCGGGGGTGGCGCGCGCGGGTCCTTCACAGCGTCCGCCCGGGACGAGTACGTCGGTTTCGTCGCGAGCCACTTCGTGGTTGGCGAAGTAGGACTCGTGATCGGAGGCGGCCCGCAGGTGCTCAGCAGAGGTGCGGTGCGACTCGAAGAGCGACTCGCCCGGTGCGGCGCGCTGGATTCGATGCATGAGCGACTTGAGAACCTCCAGGGAGGCTGATCGCGCCGCCCGGGCCAGTTCGGGGGCGGCGGCGGTGCCCAGGAGGACGGCGCCCGATGTCGTTGACCGCACGACGACCACCGCTGCCGGGATCAGCCACGCGGGGTCTGTCATGCCGCCGTAGGCCACTTCCATGTCGCGCCCTGCGGTAATCGACGCTAGGGCCGCCGCCACTTCGTCGTCGGGTGGGTCGATCAGGGCCGGCGGTGTCCGTCGGAACCACCGCGTCATCAGGCAGTGTCGTTCATAGAGTTCGAGACAAGCGTTCAGACGCGCCTGGGTCTGCAGCGGATGGGCCGCCATGCCGTTGGTCGTACGCAGGTGGGGGTCGCGGATGAAGGCCAACCGTTCGGCCAGCTCGCTGGTCGCCTTCGCGATGGCAATCGAGCTGTCGGTGTCAACGGCCTGCCCCAGCATGCGTTCGGGAACGGCGGCCCCGTCGCCCCGCTGCTGTGGCGGACCGCTGCCGCAGGCTGCGCCCTCCCACGCGGTAGCCATGTGCACGACGGTCGCCCTGGTCCTCAGCGCCTGCACCGACACTGCCGGCGCGGGGTCTGCTGCGTTGCG
>JBBSVB010000223.1:0-4673 GCA_038233875.1 Actinomycetales bacterium
CTCCGCGGCCTCGCGCACCGGCAACGAATCGTTGCTGGCAGCGTTGTCACTGCTGTCCTTGGCTCTGCCATTGGCCACCTTGCTGCTCGCCGGCGCTCTCACTCGCCGCCGCGTCGCCGGCTCGAATCCCACACCTTCCCGAGAGCGTGCCCATGTCAGCTGATCTCGAGTTGCGCGACGTGTCGTTCCGGCACCCCCAAGCCAGCGAGTATGCCGTCAAGAACTTCTCCCTTGACGTACCTGCCGGGCAGATGGTCGCGCTGCTTGGCACGTCCGGCTCCGGCAAATCTACGGTCCTGCGCCTCGCAGCCGGGCTCGAAACCCCCAGTGACGGCGACGTGCTTATCGGCGGGACGAGCGCACTCGGTGTAGCCCCCCAAAAGCGCGGCATCACGATGATGTTCCAGAAGCCGCTGCTCTTCCCGCACCTGTCCGTCATCGACAACGTGGCCTTCGCTGATCGCATCGCCGGGCTATCGCGCGCAGACGCGCGATCCAACGCTGAACGCTTCCTTGGCCTGGTTCACCTCGGCCACCTGGCTCAGCGCAGGTCACGCCAACTCTCCGGCGGGCAGGAACAAAGAGTGTCGCTGGCGCGGGCTCTGGCGGCGAACCCCGCAGTGCTGCTGCTGGACGAGCCGTTCGGCGCGTTGGACGCGTCCGTGCGGGCCTCGATGTACGACCTGCTCGAAGAGGTGCGCGCGATGCTCGACCCGACCATCGTGTTGGTGACCCACGACCTCACCGAGGCGGCGCTCGCCGACCGCGTGGCGGTGCTGGGAGACGGCGGGGTAGCCCAGTTGGGCACCGTCGACGAGCTGCACTCTCGGCCCGGGAGTGTGCACGTCGCCCGACTCCTGGGCGGCTTCAGCGAGATCCCCGGTGAAGTGAACGACGGGATGCACCGCAGTAGTGCGGGGGTCGTTCTTTTACGCGATCAAAACAACCCCGCCAAAGGTCCGGCGACGCTCCTGGTGCACCGACATAGCGTGCGGCTGGGGCACGAGGGCGAGACCTCGGACGGCCACCTCGTCGGCATCGTCACACGTCTGCGACCCACCGGGCTGCGCACCACCGTGAGCATCGCGCTCGGGCCCGACCCTCGGCATACCGACGGAGGCCCTGTCATCGAGGCCGACCTCGCGCACGGCACCACGGTGGCCGTCGGCCAAGGCATCGCGGTCACCCTCGCCGAGTCCGGGGTGTGGGCCGTGCCTGCCCCCTCGCCCGCCGGACAAGGGGCCGTGACATATTCGTCTCCATGACTTCGGCGGCGATCAGCACCACCGACCTGACGAAGCACTACGGGGAGTTCGTGGCCCTGCGGGGCTTGAATCTCGAGGTGCACCCCGGTGAAATATTCGGGTTCCTAGGGCCGAATGGGGCGGGGAAGTCCACGGCCATCAAAGCCCTACTAGACCAACTGCGTCCGACATCGGGTCGCGCGAGGATCTTGGGGATGGATGCGCACCGGGACAGTGCCGCCATTCGCGCCCGGATCGGCTACGTGCCCGGTGATCTTGCGCTGTATCCACGACTGACCGGCCGACAAACCCTGGACTATTTCGCTCGGCTCCGCGGCGGAGTCAATCAGGGTTACGTCACCGAACTGGCGGAGCGCTTCGAGGCTGACCTGTCGAAGAAGGTCGGCGAATACTCCACCGGCAACCGACAGAAGATCGGGCTGATCCAGGCCTTCATGCACAAGCCCGAGTTGCTCATCTTGGACGAGCCCAACTCTGGGCTCGACCCGTTGTTGCAACAGGTCTTCCACGAACTGCTCGAGGAAGTGCGTGGTGAAGGCCGGACGGTATTCCTGTCTTCGCACACCTTGTCTGAGGTGGAGCGCGTCGCTGATCGGGTCGGCATCATTCGCGCGGGCTCCTTGATCGTGGTCGAGCGCATCGACGAGCTCAAACGCAAGGCCATCCGGCACGTCGACTTCCAGTTCGCGGCCCCGGTTGAGGCAAACGTCTTCGCAGGCGTGGAGGCTGTCCGTGACGTGCAGGTCGAGGGCCACAACGCCCGCGTGACGTTCGAAGGCGACGTCAACGCCCTCCTCGAAGCGGTGGTGCGTGCGGGCGCCCACGTGGTGGCCCTGACCAGCCGCGAGTCCGATCTCGAGGAGATCTTCCTGACCTACTACCGCGACGACGTGGACGCCTGAGATGTCCTTCGATCTGTGGCGCAAAGACACCGTCGACCGTTTCCCGCTCGCCATCGCCGTGGGAGCAATCCTCATCGTCTTCTCGGCCGTGGCGTTCGCCATCTACTCCCCCGTGGCCTCTTCGTTGGACGCCATTGCGTCGACCTTCCCAGAGGAGATTCTCTCGATTGTCGGAGAGGTGGGGCCAGGGGGGTATGTCGTCAGTGAACTGTTCAACGTGTTGGGGCCGCTGTTCCTGGTGGCCTTTGCGCTGATCCTCGGCTGCACGTTGGTGGCCGGCGAAGAAGAGGACGGGACGATGAGCCTGCTCTTGGCGCACCCGGTGACCCGGTTGCGGGTGATAGCGGCTAAAGGCGCGACCCTGCTTTCGATGGTGCTGGTCGCCATGGCACTGTTCTGGATCGGGGTCACCCTGAGCGCGGCATTTCAAGAGGTTGACCTCGACCAAGGCGGGATTGCCGCCACGTGCGTGCACCTGTTAGCACTCTCGGCCTGCTTCGGCCTCATCGCGCTGGCCGCCGGGGCTGCGACCGGGCGTCCTGGCATTGCCGGGGCCATCTCGGGCACGATCGCGGCCCTGTCCTATCTCGCGGCGAGCATGTTGCCGCTGGCTGGCTTAGAGCGGGCGGCCGAGTTCAGCCCCTGGTACTACTACAACGGCAGCGAACCGCTGACAAACGGGCTCAACCCCGCGCACCTCAGCGTTTTGCTGGCGCTGGCCGCGCTAGCTGCGGTCCTTGCCGTCGTCACCTTCTCACGCCGCGATCTGCGGGGTTAGGCCATGGCGACTTGGTGGGTCTACCTCAAGGAAGTGCGCGACCGGCTCGTGCTGGTCAGTGTCGCCGGTGGCGTGCTGGTCCTGTTGTGCTTGATCGCGGGCATTCTCTGGGCGCCGTTGCAGGTGCAGTTTGCGGCCGTGCGCGACCTCATGCCTCCCGGAATCCTCGCGATGATTCCCGGTGGCGATATGTCGAACTCGGCCGGGTGGATCAACGCCCAAGTGTTGTCGCTGAGCGCACCTGGCGGTCTGACGCTGGTCGCCATCATCTCGGCCCTGCGCGGCAGTGTGCACGAGGAGGACCGGGGGACCATGGCGCTGGTGCTCGGCAGTGGCATCGGGCGGATGTCCTTTGCCACGGCCAAGACGCTGGCGATGATGACCCACGTGGCGTTCGCGGCATTGCTCTTATGGCTCGGGCTCGCCGCATCCAACGCCATCTGGTCGCTCTGCCTGACCCCGACGAACCTGATCGCCTCCAGCATCCACGCGATGGTCTTGGCCTGGTTTTTCGGTATGGCGACCCTCACGCTCGCACTGTCGACGGGCAGGTCGCGGCTCAGTGCGCTCAGCAGCGTGGCCCTGGCCGCTGCCGCGTTCCTCGTCGCCACATTCTTTCCGCTGTCGAGCACGTTGTCGGGCTGGGAGCGGGTCAGCCCGTGGTTCTACTTCAGCGACGCCGACCCGCTCAACACCGGTCTGACCTGGAGCTACCTGGGCTTGCTCGTGCTCGCAGCCCTGCCGTTGTATGCCGTGTCGTTGCGTGCGTTCTCCGAGCGGGATCTGCGCACCTGAACTAGGCGCCGAATTAGCCGACGAACTCGTAGTGCCAGAACTCTGGCTTGAGGCCGTTCTCGTCAGCCCAGGACGGGCGGTCGAAACCGTACCGACCTGCGTAGGCTTCGATCCACTTCCCACGTGTCGAGTCGAAGCCATACGTAGCCACGGAGCCATTGACGTCACACGCCTGCCTGCTGGTCTGGCCGTGGTTGGAGTAGCCGGGCGTTGCTGCGCGGTCGCCGAACCAGCGTTTGTAGGACAACTGCGTGTCGTAGGTCCGGTAGCACTCACCCCACTTCAAGTCATGCCCGAAGCGCGCTCGGAAAGCTGAGTTCAGCCCGGACATGCCCGATACCGCCGAGCATGACAACAGGATGTGATAAATGCTCGCTGCCGAGGGCATGTTGCAGAGCAACGAAGGTTCCGCGCGCCCGTTTCCACTGGAATACAAGGCGTGGAAGACCGAGAGGTTGCTCATCGGGGTGTAGAGGTTTGGCCCTAGTTTGAACCACGGGCCTTCGATGACTCCCTTGACCATCCCGCCCGAGGGCACATAGTGCACGTCGTAGGCACTGGACGAGGTCTTGCGGCTGTAGACATTGGGGAAGCGCTCTATGTCTTGGCGCACGTGACGCACGACAACATTCGACGACGCGAAACTGGAGCTGCCGCTCAGGGCACGGTCAAACGTCCCGAAGTAATAGCCGGTCTTACCCTTATACGTCGTTCGCATGTAGCCATTCGACGACGCCTTCGCAGCTACCTTCGTGCCCACCCGGAACGACCCCAGGAGCTTCGACGTCTTTGACGTACCAGAGCGCACGTTGACCTCACGCACAATCTCGTGCGTGACCTTCGCAGCGGCAGGTTTTGGGCTCGAACTGGTACTCAAGGGACGGTCAAACCTCCCGAAGTAATAGCCGGTCTTACCCTTATACGTCGTTCGCA
>JBBSVB010000224.1:0-4656 GCA_038233875.1 Actinomycetales bacterium
GGCCATGCCCCCCAAGTAGTCCGTAGGGCTTCCGCTGGGGACGTTGAGGTCTGCGTGCGCGTCTAGCCAGACAAGCACGGCGTCCGGGTGGCTGCTCATCACTCGAGGGACGGTGGCGAGGCTGGTCGCGCATCTGCCGTTGACGCACACGACGCCGTGCCCGGCATTCAGTTGTTTAGTGACGGCGGTGGCGTAGGACGCCAGGAGCTCGCGAGCGCCCTTGAGGTGTGCTGCGCTGGTCTGCTCGACTCGGGTGAAGGGGCGCCCGTACAGACGAGGCGTCCTATTGCTTGCTGCCGCGACCGCTTGGAGCAGGATCGGCACTGCCTCGTTCGGGTTCTCGTTGTGATCGCCTACAGGGCCCAGGTAACCCAGCGCAGTCGCGGTGGGTGGAAGGTCAGCAGTCATGGGTCGACTCTAGGAATCAGACTCCTTCAGGGAAAGCGAGAATGCTAGGGACTGCTTTAGACTTCCTGAACGTGAACCCCACACTCTTACAACTCCAAGCCTTCGCCGCGATCGTCGACTGCCAGAACTTTGAACAAGCAGCCCAGTCGTTGCATATCTCGATCAGCGCACTCAGCCAGCGCATCGCCGGCCTCGAACGAGTCGCTGGCCATCCCGTGGTCACCCGAGGCAGGCCAGCGCAGGTCACTGAGCCGGGTCAGTCGCTGCTCAAACTGGCCCGTCAGATCGATTGGCTCGTCAGCGAGCACCAGCGAGAAGCAACCGACGCCGCCGAACTGCAACCCGGCACCATGGCCTTGGCCGTCAACGCCGACTCGTTGTCGACCTGGTTTAAGCCGATGTTGAGATGGTTCGCACGTCACGACGTGCTGCTTCACCTACGAATAGAAGACCAGGACCGCACAGCTCGCCTATTGGAGCGGGCGGAGGTCATCGCGGCCGTCTCTACACGATCAACGCCGCCACCTGGCTGCCGGACGATCAAGCTTGGCCAGATGCGGTATCTGCCCGCGTGCGCGCCTGAGTTGCTGCCACCCGAGGGGCTCTTGGAGAACGATCTGCCCGCATGGCTGGAGGCCACGCCTACGCTGCGCTTCGACTCCGACGACGCGCTGCCAGCCAACTTCGCCAGGCATTTCAATCTGTCTCCCGGATCGCTGAAATCCCACCTGATCCCGTCCAACCGGGAGTATCTCGATGGCGTTCGAGCGGGCTTGGGTTGGAGCGTGCTCCCAGAAGACCAGGTCGCCGATGACCTCCGCGAGGGACGACTGGTCCTCCTGTCCACCAAGCGCACCATCGACGTGCCGCTCTACTGGCACCGTTGGCGACTCAACTCACCCCTAATGGAACACATCGACAGCGAAGTGTTTCGTTGCGCACAACGCCTCCACACATCGACAACTCGCCCAGAAGCCTGACCCCTTGTAGCGCGCCAGACCGTAGTGGAGCGCAGTCTCACCGACCGGGGATCTCCTGCGGGCGGAGTTCTCTGTACCGCGCCAGGGTCTTGTTCCGGGCGCCAGGGGAGTCTCCGTAGCACCCGGGGATGACATGCTGACGTGAATGAAGGGAGGTCCTCGCGATGCGTGTCGTTGAGATCATCGCGGATCTGGACGTCGCCGACATCGAGTCGGCCCGGGGAGTTCTACACCGGATATCTCGGGTTGAGCACCGAGGAGTTCAACCTGGGCTGAGTGGCTCGGTTCAGTTCCCCCGGATGCCAACATGAGGGTCTAGGTCGTCACGGGCGACGCAACCGCGCCCGAGGATCCAGTGGTCTCGGTCATAGTCGCCTACGTCGAGTGGCGTACGAGGACGCGCACGTCGCTACTACGAGATCGTGCACCCCCTGACTGCAGAGTCTTGGGGCGTGCGCCGCTTCTTCGTCCGCGCATCCGATGGCAACGTTGTGAACATCGTGCAGCACCACGAAGGATAGCTAGAGCTAGAAGGAATCGGCCGGCTTATGCCTTGCGGATCATCGGCACCGCTCAGGGATCAAACGGGAACGACGTGCGTCGAGGTCACCGGGTCGGCCCGGCGTTGACGGTAACTATGCATCTCATCACGTGCCCGCAGATCGACATCACGCACCAGGCCCCGCCGTGATTGCGTGACGCGTCGTGGGAAGACCCATCGACAGTCCGAGTTCGCACGCGCCTTCAGCCGCGACCACGTCACGCAGAGGTCATCGCTAGCGGTAGCTGTGCGAGGACGCGTCGTCGATATGACCGTCGCAACGGGGTTCTGCGAGGTGAGGGTCAGGTGGTCAGCACGCGGGCCAGACGCGCCGGCGCATCGTTGTCAGCCCGCTGAAGGAAAAGTGTGGGTTCGACGAGTTCGACCTCGAGCACCTGGGGTTGGCCATCATCACCGCGAACGAGGTCGACGCGGGCGTAGGTGGGAACGCCGAACTTTGCGCTGACGTGCTCGATCACTGCACCGGCTACGGCGAGCTGGTCGGGATCAGCCAGATGGGCGGTGGCGGTCTGGGGAGCAAACAGGCCTTTCACCTGCCCAGCGTGGGAAAGACTGACACGCTTGTTCACTGAATGGCTGTGCGTGCCGGCGAGGTAGATCAGGGCCCATTCACCGTGGGCGGCAACCGACGTCAACAGGGGCTGAACGATGGCGGTACGCCCACTGGTAAGCAGTCGCTGCACGTGCGCGCTGGCGAGGCACAGGTCATTCGCCTGGTAGGAGGCAGCGTCGCGGCTGCCGGCTCCGATAGCCGGCTTGACGACGACGGCGCTGGATAGCACGTCTGCCTCTTCGCCTGGGCTGACGACTGCGGTGGGTACGGCCGGCACGCCTGCTGCGCTCAGCTCGAGCAGGTAGCGCTTGTCTAGGCTCCAAGCAACCATCGCCGGTGAGTTCCGCAGATCGGTAACGGCTGCCACGACCTCGACCCACGCCATGAACTCTTCGAGATGGTCGGCGTAGTCCCATGTCGAGCGCAGAATGACCCGGTCATAGCTCGCCCAGTGCACCGAGGGGTCGTTCCAGTCAACGACGTCGACCACGACACCGGTAGCAGCCAGCGCGGCTATTGCCAGAGGCTCATCGGTGTCCTGCCCCCGCGCAAGACGCGTGCTGACCCACGCCAACTTCTTGATCATGCCCGCACCCAGGTGCGCCAGCGCGTAAAGGTGGCGTACACAAACACCTGGCCGAGACGCAGATAAGAACCGGTGACGGGACAGCACAAATCGGAAGTCTCTTGTGGCCGTGCCCGCTCAGCGTAGTGAGATGTCATACGTCACCCAGGTGGTCGGTTCGGCAAGAGCGCCATAGAGGCTTCGAGCGGTCGCGTTGTCCGCGGCGGTGACCCACCGCACCACGCTGGCGCCTTCGCGATGGGCGATCGCGGACAGGCCCTCAACCATTCCCCGCCCGATCCCCGTGCCGCGATGGTCGGGGTGGACCATCAAGTCATCGAGGTACACCCCGGTGGTGCCACCAGAGGGCCGGGCGAAGCGTCGGTGATGGGCCAGACCGACGATGTCGCCGTCGCCGCAGACGGCGACCAATGCGTTCACCTCGTGGGTAGGGTCGTGGATCCACGCCCACACCCGCTCGATCACGGTCCCGTCAGGGTCCAGACCATAGAACTCACGGTAGGCGGCAAACAGCGCCGCCCACTGCTGATGCTCGGTGATATGAGGTGGGCGAAGGACCATCGCTGCCCCGGTCATCCCAGGACCTCCGGGATACGGGTGATGGGTGTGTGGTCGGTGACCTCAAGAGGCTTCATGGCTGTCATACTGCCTGCCAAGTGGCCTCAGAAAGTAGGCCAGTCTTTGTCCTTTGTGGCAGACCACTTGGAGGTGCGGTGCGAACAATCGTCGATCTGGACCTGCCCGTGCTGTTAGACCGCTCAAGTGGCCGGTCCCTGCAGCAGCAACTCGCCGATGCGCTGCGGACTGCCGCGCTCGATGGGTATCTTCCCGCAGGAATCCGCCTCCCATCAACTCGGCGGTTGGCCTCCCAACTGGCGATTGCGCGTGTGACCGCGGTGGCGGCGTATGAACAGCTGAGCGGGGAGGGGTACCTCGAGGCCGGCCATGGCTCGGGGACCTTCATCGCCCCCGGCATCGGTACACGTCGCGTCCCCGAACCAGGCGAGGCACCACCGCCGGTCATCACCGCCAGCAAAGTTCTCGTGGACCTACGGCCCGGCAGGCCAGACACCCGCCGCCTCATCGACCCTGCCTGGCGAGCAGCCTGGCGAGCAGCGACTGGAGGGGCAGTGGCTTCCTCCGAGCCACCGACCCAGGGACTCCCCGAGCTACGCATACAGATCGCCAAGCACCTGCGGGTCGCGCGCGGCATCGCTGCGGACCCCGACGACGTCTTTGTTGCCGCCGGCACCAGCGAGGCCCTGACGCTGCTCGTGCACGCCCTGGGCCTGAGTGGGCGTCGCGTCGCGGTGGAAGACCCCGGATACCCCGCGGCCCAGCGCTTGCTAAACCGCCTCGGGTGCGTCCTGTACCCAGTGCCCGTCGACGCAGGCGGCTTACGTGTCGAGGATCTGTCGAGGGCAAGAACCCCTGCGGCCGCCGTGCTGGTCACCCCGAGCCATCAGTACCCCCTCGGTGCCACGTTGGGGATCGAAAGGCGCCAGTCCCTTCTAGAGTATGCCCGCCAGCACCGGGCCATCGTGATCGAGGACGACTATGACAGCGA
>JBBSVB010000225.1:0-4654 GCA_038233875.1 Actinomycetales bacterium
GCCCGGTCCTATACCCGCAAGCAAGCCGTCGTGGCCTTCGATCACGCCTACCACGGGCGGACCAACCTGACGATGGCGTTGACCGCGAAGTCGATGCCCTACAAGAGCGGCTTCGGGCCGTTCGCTAGCGAGGTTTATCGTGCACCGATGTCCTACCCCTACCGGGATGCGGGCCTGAGCGGGGAGGATGCCGCCAAGCGAGCCATCTCGGTCATCGAGAAGCAGGTCGGGGCCAATAACCTTGCGGCCGTCATCATCGAGCCCATCCAGGGCGAGGGCGGCTTCATCGTGCCCGACGAAGGCTTCATGCCCGCGATCGTGGCCTGGTGCAACGAGAACGACGTCGTGTTCATCGCGGACGAGGTGCAGACCGGGTTTGCGCGTACGGGCGAGATGTTTGCCTCCGATCATGAGGGCATCGTCCCCGACCTCATCGTCATGGCTAAGGGCATTGCCGGCGGTATGCCGTTGTCGGCCGTGACCGGTCGAGCCGAGATCATGGATGCTCCGCACGGGGGCGGTTTGGGTGGCACCTACGGCGGCAACCCGGTCGCCTGCGCGGCGGCCATTGCGGCCCTCGACGCGTTCGAATTTGGGGGGTTAATGCAGCGCGCCCGTGAGATCGAAGCGGTGGTTCGCGACCACATTGCTCCGGTCGCTATTGCTGATCCGCGGCTCGGTGAGATCCGGGGCCGCGGTGCGATGCTCGCGTTGGAATTTGTGGACCCCGCTACCGGTGAGCCCGACGCGGCGCTGACCGGCACCATCGCCAAGGCGTGTCACGCCCAGGGCGTGATTGTGCTGACCTGCGGCACCTACGGCAACATCGTGCGACTGCTTCCGCCGCTGACGATCTCCGACGAACTGTTGCGTGAGGGCTTGACCGTGTTGACCGAGGCTCTAGCTGCGTCGTGACCGCGCCTGTGACTGTGGCCTAGAGCGGTACGCCAGGTAGCGGCATGGCTGGCCCTACGTCGGGACCGTACTGGTCCACGGCGTAGGTGCCGAGTCGCGCAGCCAACGCAGCAAGGTGGGCGGCGGCGTGGTGCTTGGGGTGCCACACCGCATACAGGTTGACGCGCAACGTGCCCATCGGTCCAACGATGGGCACGTTCTTAAGGCCAAACCGTGGGTCGTCGGAGACCACGGCGACCCCTCGACCGGCAGCGGCCACGGCCTGGGCGATGTGCGACGAGCTCAACTCGTGGGTGGTGGCGTAACTCATCCCCGTCCCCGCCATCGCGGCGTCCAAGGTCCACCGGCTGTGGGAGTCCTGGTCCATCAAGAGGAGGTCGTGGAGGACCAACTCCTGCAGGTCCACCGACTCATGGTTAGCCAGCGGATGCGTTGGCGGCACGTAGGCCCAGATCGGAAATTGAGCCACCCAGAGGTGCGCAAATTCCGCCGAAGGGGGTAGGGCCCCGAGCACCAGATCGGCCCCTCGATCCAGCGCGTCGTACCCGTCGTGAAGGCGCAACTCCGAGACCGACGGCAACGGATCGTCGGGCCCGAACGTGGCAATGAAGGGGGCCATCACGTCGGTAAGCGTGACTGCGTGAGCCACCACCGTGATGTGCTGCAGGCGCCCCGAGCCGATGTCGCCCGCTGCTGCTTTGGCCTTTTGCGCGGTATGCAGCAGGTCGCGGGCCCGGGGCAAAAAAGCCCGCCCAGCGGCGGTCAGGGCGAGTTTGCCCTCGGTCCGGCTGAAGAGGGTCAGCCCCAATTCGCGCTCGAGTTGATGAAGTTGCCGCGATAGGGACGGTTGAGTGATGTGGACCTGCTTGGCGGCCGCCGTCACGGAGCCAGCGTCAGCGACCGAAACGAAATAGCGGATCGTGCGTAGCTCCATACACCACTCCTGCTGCGCTCATCCCTGAGATGGGGACACTCGATACTATCCCGGCGCGCTGGTCTGAGCGTGTAACTAGATTCACGCTGGCGCCCCAATTCGGTCACACGCTGACGCGTCTCACAAAGGGAGGAGGATTGGGCTGATGAACACCTTTGCCGTCCGCCCCGTGTTGAAGCCTCGGGAGCGCATCGAGGGGCGGTGGAACATTCGAGAGGTCCGCGCCAAGTTTCGAGTCCGCCATCGACGGGGTTGATCTCACGGACCTGGTCGAAACCACCAAAACGGGGTCGATCACCGATGACGGCACACCGTTGGAGATGGGCGAGGGCGACATGGTGGCTGTGTTTCTTCGGGCATCGAACGCAATTGTTAATCGTCGATACCCACACGCTGGAGCCCTTGGGGAATTGGCTTGGCGGTGGCGCGTCAGCGTCAGTTTCTACGACGCCTTGTACGTTTCCCTCGCGGCGTCGCTCGATCTTCCGCTCGTCACTGCGGATGCGCGACTCAGCCGGATGCCGCGCGCCCCGTGCGTGATCGAATTAGTGTGACGCGCTCCTGCCATCGGTCATGGGTGTGTCGTCACCCGGCTGTAGGACTGGGTGGCGAACATCGACAAGGTCGCGAATCATACGAAAATCGGCATCGTTGTAAGTGATCAGCGGGACGCCCTCGACTAAGGCCGTTGCTGCGATCGCGAGATCCATCTGGCGACGACGGGGTTGGCCTCCATGTCGGGCCACGGCCGCCGCCAACTGGCCCCAAGCTCGGGCCACCTCGACGGTGACCGGCAGAGGGTTGAATGTCGCCTCAATGGCCGCAAGCCGGGCGACCCTACGCGCTCGTTCCTCAGGGTCGCTCGTCGCCAGCACGCCAAAATGTAGTTCCGTGATGGAGACCACGCTGATCGCTGCCTGCAGATCCCTTGGCGCGTCGCCCCCGATGAGAACCGACGTATCTAGGAGCGCCTTCACTCAGAGAATGGATCTACGAGACCACCAGGAAATCCCGCGAGATCGTCATCCCACCCGCGAGGCGCTTCCCGATCCCACACTTTCTCCAGGGCCGCTCCGCTGAGCCAACGTTCCTTTTGGGTAGGGATAAGTTCGGCGACTGGACGGCCAGCGACCGTCACGGTCAAGGATTCGCCGCCTTCAACGCGTCGCAACACCTCACCCACGTGATTGCGAAGTTCCTTCTGCTGGATGGTCGCCATACAAACCACGGTAGCAGTTCTGCTACCGCGATGGCGACGGAGTCGGTGAAGAGCGGGCGATAGGTCACTGCGACGATGGGGCGATGGATCCAGTAATCGTGGTCGGCGGCGGAATCTCCGGTATGTCGTGCGCCCGGGTGATCGCCTCAGCGGGCTTGCCCGTCACGGTGTTGGACCGGGGACGAAGTGTGGGGGGACGCATGGCAAGCCGGGTGCTGGACGGGCGGCCGGTCGACACCGGAGCCTCGTACTTCACCGTCAGCGACGACGCCTTCGCTGCGGTCGTCGACGACTGGGAACAGCGGGGGCTGGCCCACCGCTGGACCGATACCTTCGACGTCTTCGATGGCAGCACCCGGGGGGAGCGCAAGACCGGAAACGACCGTTGGGGTGCGGCGCGCGGCTTGCGGTCGTTGGTCGAGGATCTCGCGGAGGGCCTGGACCTTGAGCGGCATACGGTGGAATCTGTTGCGGTCACCGACGAGCCGGCCCGCGTGAAAGTAGACGACCGAAAAGCCAGCGCGGTCGCGTTGGCTATGCCCGACCCGCAGGCCCGAATGCTTCTGGACCCCGCTTCAACAACGTGGGCAGCGCTCGACGATCCCTTCGAGCCGGTGCTGGCGCTCAGCGCGGGCTGGGATGCTCGCACCTGGGGGTCACTGGCCGGTGGTGACGACGTGGCAGAAACGTTCGACGGTGCCTTCGTTAACGGCGACGAGTGGCTGTCGTGGATTGCCGACGACGGTCAACGCCGAGGTGACGATGCTGCCGTCCTTGTGGCTCACTCCACGTCCACGCTCGCGGCAGCCCACCTGGAATCACCCGACGAGGCGCAGGTCCCGATGCTCTCCGCCCTCATGACACTGCTCGGCATCTCCGAAGCGCCGCGTTGGAGCCACCTGCACCGGTGGTCGGTGGCCAAACCGACTGGTGCACGTGAGCAGCCGTTTTATCTAGACGACAACACCATCGGTGTATGCGGTGACGCCTGGTCGCAGCGCCCCCGCGTCGAGTCGGCATACCTCTCCGGGGCAGCATTGGGCGCGGCCATCGTGGACCGCCTGAGCGCCTAGGCCTGAACTTTTGCACGAGACACGGCATACGGACGGGTTCGCGGATGCTGGCGCAAAGGCCCACCCTCTGTCGCCCGAAAGGTAGCCATGTCACAACCCACTACGTCATCTGTTGCCGCACCCCGTGAAGTTCGTTTGGTGTCCCGACCTGTTGGTTGGCCGACCGAGGCCGACTTCGAGGTGGTCGAGAGCGTCATTCCCGAGGTAGGTGAGGGGGAACTGTGCGTGCGCAACGTCGTGATGTCGGTGGACCCTTACATGCGCGGCCGGATGAGCGACGCGAAGTCCTACGCAGCCCCGTTTGAACTCGGGCAGGTCATGGATGGTGCGGCGGTTGGGGTCGTCGAAGCGTCGCGATCGAGCACGATCAAGGTTGGCGACCACGTGCTGCACGGTGCGGGTTGGCGCGAAGTTGCCGTCGTCGAGGCCAGTGCCGCGCGAGTGGTCGACGCCGAGCTGGCCCCGGCGTCGGCATACCTTGGAGTGCTCGGGATGACCGGGCTCACCGCCTAC
>JBBSVB010000226.1:0-4632 GCA_038233875.1 Actinomycetales bacterium
CCACCTCGTCGAGGGTGTAGCCAAGCGCCATCTTCGCGGCGATCTTGGCGATCGGAAATCCGGTCGCCTTCGACGCCAGCGCCGACGAACGTGATACCCGCGCGTTCATCTCCATGACGATGATGCGGCCGTCGGCCGGGTTGACCGCGAACTGGATGTTACAGCCACCGGTGTCGACACCGACCTCACGGATGATAGCAATGCCGATGTCGCGGAGGTTTTGGTATTCGACGTCGGTCAGCGTCATCGCGGGGGCGACCGTGATCGAGTCGCCGGTGTGCACGCCCATCGGGTCGAAATTCTCGATCGAGCAGACGACCACGACGTTGTCGGCTTGGTCGCGCATAACCTCGAGCTCGTACTCTTTCCAGCCGATGATCGACTCCTCGAGGAGGACCTCGGTGGTCGGGCTGTCCTGGAGTCCCGCGCTCGCGATCTGACGCAGCGAAGCCTCGTCATACCCGAAGCCGGAGCCGAGCCCGCCCATCGTGAAACTAGGGCGCACCACGACGGGGTAACCGAGATCTTCGGCGGCTGCCAGCACCTCGTCCATGGTGTGGCAGATGGTGCTGCGGGCTGACTCAGCGCCGCACCGCTGGACAACACCTTTGAAGAGCTGTCGGTCCTCGCCGAGCTGGATGGCCTTGGTGTTAGCCCCAATCAGTGGGCACCCGTATTTTTCCAACGCTCCCGAGGCCTCGAGGGCGATGGCGGTGTTCAGGGCCGTCTGGCCGCCTAGCGTTGCGAGGACCGCGTCGGGGCGCTCCTTGGCAATAATGGACTCGACAATCTCAGGGGTGATCGGCTCGATGTATGTCGCATCGGCGACCTCCGGGTCCGTCATGATCGTCGCGGGGTTGGAGTTGACCAAGATGACTCGGATGCCCTCGGCGCGCAACACGCGGCAGGCTTGGGTGCCGGAGTAGTCGAACTCGGCGGCCTGGCCGATCACGATCGGGCCGGAGCCGATCACCAGGACGCTCTTGATGTCGTCGCGTTTAGGCATGGGCGTCTCCCTGGTTGGCGTCCAGCACATCTATAAATCGATCAAACAGGTATGCGGCGTCACGCGGTCCGGCTGCGGCCTCGGGGTGGTATTGCACCGAGAAGGCCGGAACATCACGGCATTGGAGTCCCTCGACGACCTGGTCGTTGAGGGCGAGGTGCGACACGCTTACCGGGCCGTACGGGGTCTCGGCGTCTTGATCAAGAGCAACAGGCCACTGGACGGCAAAGCCGTGGTTGTGACTAGTGACCTCGACCTTGCCAGTGATCCGGTCGATCACCGGCTGGTTGATGCCGCGGTGACCGAAGGCCAATTTGTAGGTGGACAAGCCCAACGCGCGTGCGAGCAGTTGGTTGCCGAAGCAGATGCCGAAGAAGGGAATGCGGGCGTCCAACACCTCGCGTAGCAGTTCGACCTCCGCGTCGGCGGTGGCCGGGTCGCCGGGTCCGTTGGAGAAGAAGACGCCGTCCGGCTCGATAGCTGCCACGTCAGCGAACGTGCTGGTCGACGGCATCACATGTACGTCGATCCCCCGCTTCGCCAGTAGCGCCGGCGTCATGCCCTTGATGCCTAGGTCCAGTGCGGCGACGGTGTAGCGGCGGCCGTTTTGCCCAGAGGCGGGGACGACATACGTCTCCCGAGTCGAGACCTCGGCGGCCAACGCCGAGCCCACCATGACCGGCGCGTCTTTCACCCGGTGCACTAGGTGTTTGACCGACTCGTCTGCCTCTTCACCGGAGAAGATGCCGACGCGCATAGCCCCGCGGTCGCGCAGGTGACGAGTGAGTGCGCGGGTGTCCAACTCGCAGATCCCGACCACATCGTGATCGACGAGCGCTTCCTCTAGGTCGCCCGCAGAGCGCCAGTTAGACGGGCGGATCGCGGGGTCGCGGACGACGAATCCGGCGACCCAGATGCGCAGACTTTCCATGTCGGCCGGGTTCACGCCGGTGTTGCCGATGTGCGGCGCGGTCATCACGACCACCTGACGGTGATAACTGGGGTCGGTCAAGGTCTCTTGGTAGCCGGTCATCCCGGTGCTGAAGACGGCTTCACCGATGGTGTGGCCGACTTTCCCATAGGAGCGACCGACGAAGGTCCTTCCGTCTTCGAGCACCAGAATCGCGGGCGTGCGAGGGGCGTTCATGCTTCTCCTGCCCAGACGAGGCCCTCACGCGCAGTGACCCGGCCGCGGAGCATGCTCAGATGCACCGTGCCCGTCAGCGATCGGCCGTGCCATGGATTGTTGCGGGACAAGGATTGAGATTGGGCGGCATCGACGATGACCTCCCGGGTGGGGTCGACCAGCGTCAGGTTGGCTGGCGCACCAGCCGCCAAAGCCTGGCCGTGGCTGCTCAACCGGGCGATCTGTGCCGGGGCGACCGACATCACCCGGGCCACATCGGCCCAGGTCATCGCTCCGGTGGAGACCATCGCAGTGCTGACGACCGACAAGGCCTGCTCGAGGCCGAGCATCCCGAAGGCGGCGTCACCGAAGGCGTGCTCCTTGTCGGCGCGCACGTGCGGGGCGTGGTCCGTGGCGACGATGTCGATCGTGCCGTCAGCCAACGCTTCGCGCAGGGCCTGCACGTCGGAGGCTGGCCGCAGCGGCGGGTTAACCTTATAGACGGGGTCGTAGGTAGCCAGCAGGTCGGTCGTCAGCATCAAGTGGTGCGGCGTGACCTCGGCGGTGACGTTGATGCCTTGGGCCTTGGCCCACCGGATGACCTCGACGCTGCCTGCTGTCGACACGTGGGCGATGTGCACCCGCGAGCCGGTATGGCGGGCAAGCATGACGTCGCGGGCCACGATGGACTCTTCGGCGACTCCCGGCCAGCCCTGCAACCCCACGCGGCCGGACAGCTCACCCTCGTGCGCGCAGGCACCTGAGTCAGCGAGTTTGGGGTCTTGGGCGTGCTGGGACACCACTCCATCGAAGGACTTGACGTATTCCAACGCGCGGCGCATCAATCGAGCGTCGTGGACGCACTTGCCGTCGTCGGAGAACACGCGGACGCCAGCACGCGATCGGGCCATCAAACCCAACTCGGCCAATTCGGCCCCGGCCAACTCTTTCGTGACGGCACCGATCGGAAAGACGTCGACATACCCGGCGCGCTGGCCTAGGTCGAACACCCGCTCGGCGGCTTCGGCTGTGTCGGTCACCGGCCAGGTGTTGGCCATGGCGAACACGGCGGTAAACCCGCCAAGGGCCGCAGCACGGCTACCGGACTCAATGGTCTCGCTGTCTTCGCGACCAGGCTCCCGCAAATGGGTATGCAGATCGACCATCCCGGGCAGGGCGACAAGTCCGTCGGCGTCCAACCTGGAAACCCCGGATGGCGCCCGCTCAGCGGCTTCTGGACCGGTCGCGACGATGGTGCCGCCGGAGATCAGTAAGTCAGCAGGGCCTGATCCGGCACCGTTGGCACTGGCGCTGACATTACGAACGATGTCGGCACCCTTTATCAGCACAGTGGTGGCACTCATGCGGGCATCCCTTCTCCAGAAAGCAGGTGGTACAGGATTGACATGCGCACAGCGACTCCCGCCGAGACTTGCTCGAGGACCAGTGACTGGGCGGCGTCGGCGGCGTCGCCGCTAATCTCCAGGCCGCGGTTCATCGGGCCGGGGTGGCAGATCACCGCGTGCTCGGGCAACGCGGCCAGTCGCGCCTTCGTCAGGCCGTAGGTCACTGCATACTCCCGGGCGGTGGGGAAGAATCCGCCGCTCATGCGCTCGCGCTGCACGCGCAGCATCATCACCGCGTCGACGGTCGGCAGCACGTCGTCTAGGTCGTATGAGGTGGTGAAGCCGTCCGTGTCCGACCACGGGCCGATTCCGCTGGGCATCAAGGTGGGCGGAGCGACCAGCGTGACTTTGGCGCCAAGCGTGCGCAGGCAAATCAGGTTCGAGCGCAGCACCCGCGAGTGGGTGAGGTCGCCCACCAGGGCGACGTGCTTGCCCTCTAGGTCCCCCAGCCGATTGCGCATGGTGTAGGCGTCGAGAAGGGCTTGGCTGGGGTGCTCGTGGGTGCCGTCCCCCGCGTTCACGATGGAGCAGTTGGTCCACTGGGCGATCTGGGCGGGAGCACCGGAGGCCATGTGCCGAATGATCATCATGTCGACCCCCATGGAGTCGATGGTTTTCACCGTGTCGCGCAGGCTCTCGCCTTTGGACACCGAGGTGCCCTTGCCGGTCAGGTTGATGGTGTCGGCAGACATCCACTTACCGGCGATCTCGAAGGAACTGCGGGTTCGGGTGGAGTCTTCGAAGAAGAAGTTGATGATCGTGCGGCCCCGCAACGTCGGAAGTTTCTTGACTTCGCGGTGCTGCACCTCGTGCATCGTGGTGGCCGTGTCCAGGATGGCGGTGATGTCGTCCCTGCTGACATCGGCCATGGATAGCAGGTGCTTCATGCAGTCCCCTCTTGCGCGATGCGGACGTCGTCGTGCCCGTCGATCTCGTCTAGGTGAACCCATACTCGTTCGGTTTTGGCGGTCGGCAGATTCTTACCCACGTAGTCGGCTCGGATCGGTAACTCCCGGTGTCCCCTATCGACCAGCACCGCGAGGCGCACGATCTTGGGTCGGCCATAGTCGGCCATCGAGTCCAGCGCGGCGCGC
>JBBSVB010000227.1:0-4616 GCA_038233875.1 Actinomycetales bacterium
CGACGCTGGGCATCTACCGCCAAACCCACCCCTGGGTCACCGAAGATGCGCTCAGTCCCAAGTCGATCGTGCGCGACATGTACGAGCGGGCCATGACCTTTGGCGAGTTCATCGCGTTCTACCAACTGACTCGATCCGAGGGTGTCTTGCTGCGATACCTCACCGACGCCTACCGGACGCTGCGCCAGACGGTGCCCGAGGGGGCGCGCAACGAACAACTGGATGACGTGGTCGAGTGGCTCGGCGAGACCATCCGACAGACGGACTCCTCGCTGCTGGAGGAGTGGGAGGCGCTGACCGACCCCGCGGCGGTGGCGGCCGCGGCGGCGCGTGCTGCCGCCGGTGCGCCGATCGAAGTGGCCCGACCCATCACCGGCAACGAACGCGCCTTCCGAGTCATGGTGCGCAACGCGATGTTCCGCCGGATCCAACTCGCGGCGCGGGACGAATGGCGCACCCTGGCCGAGCTCGACGCCGCGGTCGCGGCAATGGTTGAGCCGCCGCGCGAAACGCTGCTGAGCGCCCAAGATTGGGACGACGCCCTCGCGGGGTATTACGACGATCACGACCAGATCGGCTCCGGATTCCAAGCACGTGTCACTCATTTGCTCAGCATCAAGGCCCAGAACGGGCCACCCCCGGGTGTGCCGGAGGCAGGCGAGACCTCGGGCGTGGTGCGGTTGTGGAAGATCCAGCAAACCTTGGCCGACCCCGAAGAAGACCACGACTGGGTCATCGAGGCGTGGTGCGACCTGGACGCCTCCGATCAGATCGGTGAGCCTATGCTTTTATGCTCGGCCATGCGCCGTCTTGGGTCTTAATCTAGGAGACCCGGCTCTTCTAAATAATGCAAAGGACCTTCACTATGGCTAAGCCTTTCGTCGCCCTGTTGACCGTCGCAGGATTGGCGATGATGTTGAGCGGTTGCTCTGCTCTAGCAGGCGCTCAGCCCGCCGAGGTCGGCGACTGCGTTCAGATCGGGGACATAGCCGAGGGGGGAGAGGTGGATGGCGTGCCCACCGTGGACTGCGGTGAGGCTCATGATGGACAGGTCGTGCACATTTTTGATCTCCCCGACGGCGATTTTCCGAGCAACGAGGAAGTGGTAGACGCGGTCGACGAGAATTGCCGCGAAGGGTTCGAGACGTTCGTCGGGATGGCTTTCGATGAGTCGACGCTGGCGCTGAATTGGCTTTCTCCTATCGAGGAAGGGTGGGAGAAGGGGGACAGAAGCGTCCAGTGCGTCGCTTACCTCGAGGGTGAAACCACGACGTCGTCTTTCGAGGGCGCGAACATCTAAACGAGGCCGCCGAGATAGTCGTGCACGTCGACGCTAATCGGCATCATGTAGACGTTTTGGTGGTGTTCCCGTGCGAAGGACAGGGCCCGCTGAGCATACGAACGCTGCCAGTCCAGCGTCATCTCAAAGTCGTGCGGGAAGACCGCATGGTTGACCCGTTGCCAGTAGCGCCGTGAGGCCTCGCTGGTGACGTTCGTCGTGCCCCACCAGATCGGCACGCTGCGGGGCAGGAGGGACGCCCATGCGGCCATCAGCGACACATCGAAGAAGGGCTGGGTAAAGAAGCCCGCCGCCCCGGCTTCCAACTTCTGCTCGGCATACGCCACCTCCCGTTGCGGCGCTTGACGGTAGGGATCTAGTCCCGCGTAGACGGCCACGTGCGGCAATTCGCGGTGAATCCGCGCGATGGCATCGAGGGCACTGACCCCGAGGATTTCGTCCGCCTGGCCCTGCGGCGGGTCTCCGCTGACGATCAGCAACTCCTTGATGTCGGCACGTTCAATCGCGCGCAGCATCGGCAGCGCCCGATCGGGCTCGAGGTCCTGGGCCCTTATGTGCGGGATGGTGTTGTATCCCGCGGCGGTCTCTTTGGCCAGAGCGCAGGCGTCCCAACTGCTGAGGTCGAACTTGGCTTGATCCGGCACGTTGATGGTGTCGACGTCGCCGAGATGCTTCGCGACCGTTTCGACATCACGACGAAGGTGGTCAACGCTGCGAGGAATGAGCTCGACCGAGATCCGCGTTGTCGACGGTGCGGAAAGATCGAATGCTTGCGCGCTCACGGTTGGTAGCCCAGGTTTGGGCTCAACCATTTCTCCGCATGCGCCATCGTCCACCCTTTGCGGTCGGCGTACTCCTGCACCTGGTCTCGATCAATTTTGCCCACGGAAAAGTAGCGGACATCGGGATGCGCGAAATAGAGGCCGGAGACTGCTGAATTGGGCGTCATTGCAAACGATTCGGTGAGGTGCATATCGATAGCGCCGGCGTTCAATAGATCGAAAAGCGTTTGCTTCTCGGTGTGATCCGGTTGAGCCGGATATCCAGGAGCGGGGCGAATCCCGGGGTAGCGCTCCTTGATGACGTCTTCAACGCTGAGGTCCTCACCTGCGGCATACCCCCATAGTGTGGTGCGGACCTCTCGGTGCGCCCACTCGGCAAAGGCCTCGGCTAACCGGTCGGCGAGCACCTGCACCATGATTGCGTTGTAGTCGTCGCCAGCATCGCGATACTCCGCCGCGACCTCCTGGGCGCCGTGGATGCCGACCGCAAAGCCGCCGAGGTGATCGCCCTCGGTGGCCACGAAGTCCGCGAGTGCTTGGTAGCCACCGGAGCGCCTCTCCCGTTGCTGCCGCAAGGTATGCAGCACCACATGACCGTTGTGCGCGCCCCCTGCGGTCTCGTGGGGTGCATTGGCGCGCACATCGGTCGTTGGCTCGGTGTGGATGACGATGTCGTCGCCGTCGCGGTGGGCGGGCCAGAGCTCAACGAGACCGGCGGCGGTGACCCGGGGGTCGTCGAACAACTGGTCCAAGATCTCCTTGCCGTCGGCCAGGACTTCGCGGGCCTGCTCGCCCTGACGCGGGTCCTGCAGGATCTGCGGATAGCTGCCGCGGAGCTCCCAGGCGATGAAGAACGGAGTCCAGTCGATGACCTCGCTGAGCTCACGCAACGTCGGCCTCAATGGGTGGCGACCCAGCTGCTTCGGGGCGGGCGGCACGTATGCCGACACCTCGATGGCCTCCTTGCGCGCCTTGGCCAGGGGCACCAGCGTTACCGACCGTTCAGCGTGGCGTTGGCGCAATTCGGCATACTGCGCGCTGACCTTCTTCGACAGCGCCTCCTCGCGGCTCAGCGCCTCAGCCATCACCCCGACGGCGCGGCTCGCGTCAATCACGTGGACCACCGTCCCGTCGTATGCCGGGTCGATCTTGACCGCCGTGTGTGCGGTGCTCGTCGTGGCTCCACCGATCAACAGGGGGGTCGTCATGCCGCGTCGGGTCATCTCGGCGGCCAGGTTGACCATCTCGTCGAGGCTCGGCGTGATCAGCCCGGAGGCACCGATCACGTCGGCGCCGATCTCCTCTGCGCAGGCCAAGATCTTTTCGGCCGGCACCATGACGCCGAGGTCGGTGACCTCATACCCGTTGCAGGCCAGCACGACCCCGACGATGTTCTTGCCGATGTCGTGCACGTCGCCCTTGACCGTCGCCATCACGATCTTGCCCTTGCTGCGACTCGAGGTGCCCGCGGCGACAGCGAGCTCTTCCATGTACGGCGTCAGGTGGGCGACCGCCTTCTTCATCACCCGGGCCGACTTCACCACCTGGGGCAGGAACATCTTGCCGCTGCCGAAGAGGTCACCGACGACGTCCATCCCGTCCATCAGCGGGCCCTCGATCACCGATAGCGCCGACCCCAGATCCTGATAGGCCTCTTCGGCGTCTTCAACGGCATAGTCGCTAATGCCGTGCACCAGCGAATGCCGCAGCCGCTCGGCGACCGGTTGCTCACGCCATACCTGAGCCGCCTCGCGAGCCTTCGCGCCACTGCCACCCGCTGACGCAGTGCCGCTGTATTGCTGAGCCAACTCGATCAGCGTGTCGGTGGCGTCGGGATTGCGAGCCAAGATGACGTCCTCGACCGCCTCACGCAACGGTGGATCGATGTCCTCGTAGACCCCGAGCATCCCGGCGTTGACGATGCCCATGTCCAGCCCGGCGCGGATCGAGTGGTAGAGGAACACGGCGTGCATGGCCTCGCGCACCACGTTGTTGCCTCGGAAGGAGAACGACACGTTGCTGATGCCGCCGCTGACTCGGGCATGCGGCAGGTTGTCCTTGATCCACTGCGTGGCCTGGATGAAGTCGAGCGCATAGCGGTCGTGCTCGCTCATGCCGGTCGCAACGGTCAGCACGTTCGGGTCGAAGATGATGTCGCGCGGGTCCATCCCTACGGTCTGCGTCAGCAGGTCGTAGGCCCGCTGGCACACCTGGATCCGGCGCGCCAACGTGTCGGCTTGGCCCTGTTCGTCAAACGCCATGACGACCACCGCGGCCCCATAGCGGCGCACGATCGCGGCGCGCTCGACGAACGTAGCCTCCCCGTCTTTGAGCGACAGCGAGTTGACGACGCCCTTGCCCTGCAGGCACTGCAGCCCGGCCTCGAGGACTTCCCAGCGGGAGGAGTCGACCATGAACGGCACCCGCGCGATGTCGGGCTCGGAGCTGAGCAGATTGAGGAAGTGCGTCATCGTCTCCGGGCCGTCGATCATGCCCTCGTCCACGTTGACGTCGACCATTTGCGCACCGGACTC
>JBBSVB010000228.1:0-4597 GCA_038233875.1 Actinomycetales bacterium
CATCGAAGGCAAAGAAAGCGCCATCCGCACCGCAGTGATTGTCCTTCTTGCCGAAGGGCACCTGCTACTCGAAGATGTTCCTGGAGTGGGAAAGACCATGCTCGCCAAGTCGTTGGCGCGAGCCATCGACTGCGACGTGAGTCGCGTTCAGTTCACCCCGGACCTGCTTCCCAGCGACATCACCGGCGTCAGCGTGTTCAACCAAAACACTCGATCGTTCGAGTTCCGGCCCGGCGCTATATTCGCCAACCTTGTCGTCGGTGATGAGATCAACCGGGCCTCCCCCAAAACTCAGTCGGCCCTTCTGGAATGTATGGAGGAGCGCCAGGTCACCGTCGACGGGGAAAGCCACGCCCTTCCCTTTCCCTTTATGGTGATGGCGACCCAGAACCCCATCGAGATGGAAGGCACATATCCCCTTCCCGAGGCACAACGCGACCGTTTCATGGCTCGTATTTCGCTGGGCTATCCATCAGCCTCGGCCGAGTTGGACATGTTGTCGTCGCACGGCGAGGTCGACCCGCTGGCCAGCGTCAGTCCGGTCACCGACGCCGCAACGGTTGGCGGGGTCATCACGGCAGTGCGCCACCTGCATACCTCGCGTGCCTTGCGTAGTTATGTCGTGGACCTCGTCGGTGCAACGCGTCGGCACCCACAACTGCGCTTGGGTGCGTCCCCGCGCGCCGCCTTGCAGCTGCTTCGAGCCGCCAAAGCCCACGCCGCACTGTCGGGCCGCGACCATGTCCTGCCCGAAGATGTCCAAGTCCTGGGGCCGGCCATCCTCACGCACCGTGTGCTGGTGAGCGGCGAGGCGCAACTGGCGCGCCGATCCGCAGCGGACATCGTTGCCGAAGTGTTGTCGACGACACCGGTCACCACTGCGTGAACCGCAACCAGCGATGAGCCCGTTGCACGTGCTGACTCCACGTGGCATGTCGTTCTTCGTGGTCGGTCTGTTCGCCGTCCTGGCCGGGATCTTTTCGGGATACCCCGACGTCACCAGAGTGGGCATCCTGCTTGCGGCGCTCCCGATTCTGGCGCTGGTGATCGCACGACGCCGCCCTCCAAAGCTGGCCGTGTCACGGGATATCACTCCGGTCAGGTTGAACCCCGACGAGCCGGGGCTCGTGCAGTCCACTTTCCAGAATGTGGGGACGCGGCGCACCCCGTTGTATCTGGCCCAAGAGCAGGTCGACGTGCATCTTGGGGACCGCCCGCGTTTTGTGTTGCGCTCCCTCGACCAAGGTGAGACGCGGACCCTGAAGTATCAGGTGCGCAGCTCACATCGAGGGGCCTACCGGCTGGGACCGCTCAGTCTGCGTCAGCGGGATCCATTCGGTCTGACGTATGTCGCCGTCCGGCTGTCCAGCACCACCGAAGTCGTGGTGCTGCCCCGCGTTTACGAGTTGAGCCGTCAGCGATCCGTACCGCAGGGTCGCGGTAACGAGGGCGAGCGACCGCAGATGATTGCGCTGCACGGTGAGGACGACGTCAGCATTCGTCACTACCGGGAGGGCGACGAATTGCGACGAGTCCACTGGCCGGCCACGGCTCATCGAGGCGAGTTGATGGTGCGACAGGAGGACCGTCCGGCCCGGCGCCGCGCCGTGCTGCTGCTGGACTCCCGCAGTGGAGCGCACGGCCGCGCCCCGGCCGCCAGCGCGACGTTCGAGTACGCCATCTCCGTCCTCGCGTCGGTGGGCCGCACCCTGCTGATGGATGGCTACGTGGTCCATCTTCTGAGCAACCACACGATCAGCAACGGTGCGGCGGCACACCCGATGGACCTCGACACCCTTTTGGACACCCTCGCGCGGGCCGAGCGCGCGGATGACGTGGGGCTCGAGGCGGTGGCCAGTGCGGCCCATTCGTTTACCTCGGGCGGGGTGCTGGCCGTGGCTGCCATCGTTGCTCATGACGCCGAAGACATCAGGCATTTGGCCACGATCCGCGAGCACGGGTCCACTGCAGTCGCCTTCGTTCTGGACCGGGCGGCCTTCGGTGGCGATCCAGAACCCACCGCACCAGCCGACGACCTGCCGCCACCACCGCCGCAGTCGCGGGTCCTGGGCGAGGCGGGCTGGACCACCACGGTGTGTACCTCTCGCACGAGCATCGAGTCGGCGTGGGCGCAGGTGCAACACAGGTCTGCGCTGGCGGTGCGCTCATGAACATGCAGCGGGGCCTATGGTCAGAGACCCTTGTGGCGGCGTTGGCGACCATGTCGGTCGGTTGGCCACTGACCACCCTGTTGCAAGACCAGTCGTGGTTATTCAATGCAGTCGGTGCGGTAGCGCTGGTCGTCATCACCGGGGCCGCACTGCGCAGCCTGCGCGTGCTGCCATCGCTGATCGTTGCGAGCCAAGTGGTGGTAGGCGCGCTCACGCTGTGCGGAATGTATCTGCAGGGGACGCTGTGGCTCATCTTTCCCACCGCCGATAGCGCGTCGCTGGCGGTGGAGCTGCTCGCGGAGGCCGGGGAAGTCCTCCGCGAATTTGCCGCTCCGGCACCCACGACCACTGGAGTCGCGTTCCTCGTCGTGGCAGTGTTGGTGCTGACGGCAGTTTCGGTGGACGCTTTGGCGTTGACCTGTGCAGCCCCGGCTATCGCGGGGCTCCCTCTGGTGGCAGCCTTTTTCGTCTCCGTGTCGAACAACGGCAGCGCCATGGCGCCCTGGTTCTTCCTGGTCACAGCGGCCCTGTGGATGATGATGATGGCCCAGCAGTCGGACCGACTACTGGCTCGTTGGCCGTCCGCGGACAACCAGGGATTTGGTGCACGACCTCGCTTCGGCGGGGCCTACCGGGCGCTGGCACAAACCCTGGGGGTGCTGGGCCTATGTGCCGCCTTGGCTGCCGCCGCGCTCCTGCCCCACCTCCCGCCGACCTTCTTCGCCGACGGGCTGGGACGAAACCCGGAAGCGAACGGCCGCAACCTCGGTGCCGGCCAAGTCAGTTTCACCGAGACGATGGATCCGGGTGCCGACCTGGCAAACCAGTCGGAGTCCCCGGTCCTGGAGTACACCTCGACTGCTCGCCTGCTGCAGCCCCTTAGGGTCACTGCTACCGAGGAGTTCGACGGTCAAACCTGGGTTGCACCCGAGCGTGGTGGCGCGCCGATCACGGGTCCCGACCTGCCCGCTGCACAAGGCATCTCACCGGCCGTTGTCGGCTCTTCCGAGGAGGTCTCGGTGACGGTCAACAATCTGCGGGCTCCGCACTTGGCTATCCCCGCTACGACCACCTCCTTATCGATAGACGGGCCGTCGTTCGAATACAACGAAGACGTCAACGCGGTCCTGGTCAATGCGCCGGTGGACGACTACGTCGCGCTGTATGTCGACATTGCCCCCGACGGCCCCATCGAGCCACCGGGTCCGAGCGCGGAGGCGATCGGCTCCCAAACGCCTGAGCTGTTGGAGGTGCCCGAGGAAAGCTTGGACGCAATCGCCTCCCTTGCTGAGCAGATCCTCGACGGGGAGAGCGACCCCCTCGAGATCGGCCGACTGACCCAGGAACACTTCCGTAGCTCGGACTACACCTACTCTTTGGCCCTTGCACCACGCGACGACGACTTTTCCCCCGATGCCATCACGCAGTTCCTCGCCTCCCGACAGGGCTACTGCGTGCAGTTTTCTACCGCGATGGTGATGCTCGCGCGCTTCGAAGGTATTCCGACGCGCATGGCGGTGGGATTTTTACCGGGCGAGGTCCAACGCGACGGGAGCCGCAAAGTGAGAGCGAAGGACGCCCACACATGGCCCGAGCTCTATATCGACGGCCTGGGGTGGACGCGTTTTGAGCCCACCCCCGGGGTGCGCGCTGGCGTTCCACCCACGCTCACGCAGCCAGAGACAGCGCCGACGACCCCGCAAGAGGTTCCGGATCTGCCTACCGAGCAAGCCACCCCGACCGTAGAACCACCTGGCCCCAATACGGCAGACAGCTCCTGGTGGCAATCAGTCACCAATTGGATCGTGAAATGGCGATGGGTGTGGGTGGGTTTGCTGATTCTGGGCGTCGCGCTCTGTGCGCTACCGCTGGCTGGACGGTGGTATCGAGGACGAGAGTCGCGCCAGGCACAGACCACAACCGAGTACGTCGAAAGCCAATGGTTGGTGTTGACGAGGTCCTTGACCGATCTAGGGGTAGACGACCCCGGCCAGAAGAGCCCCGCGGCCATGAACGCCCACTACACCGAGCGCACATCCTTGGACTCCACCGCAGCACAAGCTCTTGGCCGAGTGACCACACGCCTGCAGGACACGCGGTATGCCGACCCTCGGGGGCTAAATATCGACGAAGGTCAAGTGACCGCTGACGTGC
Organism: Actinomycetales bacterium; assembly: GCA_038233875.1. Taxonomy (GTDB): domain Bacteria; phylum Actinomycetota; class Actinomycetes; order Actinomycetales; family Dermatophilaceae; genus Ornithinicoccus. Next base: position 4,326 of record JBBSVB010000228.1, read on the forward strand.
TCACCGTCGTGGAGACGGTGCGCACGCGTGCCCCGTGGTCGGTGCGAACAAAGGCTGCTTTGGTCCCGCGCAGCGGCGCTCTGGGGTTGGCGCAGTGGACGCGCCGCCGCACGGGACGGGATTAGTCGAGGTAGTCGCGCAAAACCTGCGAGCGGGACGGGTGGCGCAACTTCGACATCGTCTTGGACTCGATCTGACGAATCCGCTCACGCGTGACCCCATAGACCTTGCCGATCTCGTCCAGAGTCTTGGGTTGGCCATCGGACAAACCG
>JBBSVB010000229.1:0-4574 GCA_038233875.1 Actinomycetales bacterium
CCCTGCGGCAGGTTCAGCCTCAGTAGGAATCATCCCGACGAAACCATCATGATCAAAGTAGGAGTAGTGCGATGGAGGATCGGCGGAGCGTCCACGAGCAATTGTTTCCCGGTTTCGACCTGCGATCGCTGCCCACCACAACCACCGTCGACATTTCCTTTTCCATCGGGGGCAAAGGACCGCCGCTGTTACTGCTCCACGGTCACCCGCAAACCCACGCCATCTGGCACCGCGTCGCCCCCGAGTTGTCCCGTCGGTTCACTCTCGTGATGGCCGACCTACGGGGGTACGGCGACTCCAGCAAACCAGGCGGGGGCTCAGACCACGTTAATTATTCCAAGCGAGAAATGGCCAACGACATGGTCGCCCTGATGGGCGCATTGGGATTCGACCGCTTCGACGTACTGGCCCATGACCGTGGTGCCAGAGTCGCCCATAGGTTGGCCGCCGATCACCCGCGAGCCGTCCGCCGGCTCGCGGTGCTGGACATAGCACCGACATTGGCGATGTACGAGCAGACCACCGACACGTTCGCTCGCGCCTACTGGCACTGGTTCTTCCTCATCCAACCGGCCCCACTGCCGGAACGACTCATAGAGGCTGATCCGGATGCCTACGTCCTGGACATGATGGGCCGGCGCAGTGCCGGTCTGGCCCCGTTTCACCCCAAGGCAGTGGCCGAATATCGCCGCTGTCTAGCGCTCCCCGGGACGGCACACGGGCTCTGCGAGGACTACCGTGCCTCGGCAGGGATTGACCTAGACCACGACCGGGTTGATCGGCATGCGGGACGCACACTCGAGATGCCCGTTCTCGCCCTATGGGGCCGAGAGGGCGTGGTTCATCGATGCTTTTCACCGTTGGAGGAGTGGCACCGGGTAGCCCAAGATGTCAAGGGCGGCCCGCTACCGTGCGGGCACTACATCGCCGAAGAGGCTCCAGCAGAACTTCTCCAGGCGGTCCTTCCGTTCCTGGAACGTAAGTAACTTCGGTCCTCGATTGAGCGGCGAGTCGATCAGATCGTCCGGTTGTCGTCCTGTGACTCGCCACCGGTCACCCAACGTGGGTCCGTGCGTCCGCCGCCGTAACCGAATGGTTGGGCCGGTGGCCGGTGAACGAGGTCGCGGCGAAATCCGCGCCGGGCGACCATGATCAATGCGCCGGCAATCGCGAACGATGCGGCAGCGGCCCACCACGCTGGGGTGAACCCGCTCTGGGCCACGACCAGGCCGAATGTGGCCGGGCCTACCGCTCCACCCACGAACGCCCCCGCTTGGACGACGCTGGAAGCCTGACCCGGAGCGTCCCTGCCCACCCTGGAGACGGCATACAGCAAGAGGCCTGGCCAGGACCAACCCAGTGCGAAGGCGAGTATGCCGAACGTCACGACAGACCATGGCTGGTACACCGCACCGATCATCGTCAGGCAGATGCCGCCGATGGCCATTTGGCCCGCAACGACCACCAGGTTGCCACCGTGCCGCCGATCGGCCCTCATGCCGACGAGCACCCGGACCACGATCGAGCTGGCCGACCCGCCAGACATCAGCAGCGCGGCCTGGCTCACGGTCAGGCCAACGTCGTAGGCCCAGGTCGCGAGGTAGGCACCGAAGAAGTTCGCCGCTGCGCTGCCGCAGGTGATGGCGAGGCCGCACAACAGCAAGGGACCGCGGGGCGCTCCCTCCCAGGCGCTTGTCCGAGCCCCCCTCGCCTGCCCTCCAACCGTGTCCGACCGCAACAGAGCCAACACGACGACGAATAACCCCAGCACACCCGTAATCGCGAATGAGCTGCGCCACCCGAACGCGGCCGTGGTCGTCGGGACAGCGAGCCCGCCGAGCATGATGGCGGCAGGCACGGCGCTCTGTTTGACACCGAAACCCAAACCACGACGTCCGGGGGGCAGTACGCGGGACAGGGTGATGTTCGACGTGACCTGACACGCTGCGTTTCCGGCCCCCAGAACGGCCATCGCCAGGACAACGGTCCACGAATCACGGGAAAGAACCGCGAGAATCAGCCCGCCAGCTGCGACCAACCCTCCGGCTACGGTTGCGCTTACGCGCCTGGACCACCTCTCGATCGTCTGAGCAGCGCTGATCGTCACCAGCGCCGCGACTGCGAAGAAGGTGCTGACGGCCACACCTAAGCCCGCAGCCCCGAAACCTAGGTCTTCGGCAATAAGAACCGCCTGAGCAGCGAGGAGGAACGGCGGGATGGCACCTAAGGTCGTGAGCGAACTCGCCGCCAGCATCGTGACGGCGGTGCTACTCACCATTCGGCCGTTCACAGTTGCCCTTCTGTGACATAGCGACCCAATACTTGTAGGTCGCGAAGACTCATCATGGAGCGACGCTACGATCGGTGAGCAGACGTGCGGCAAGCGCGGCCAAGACGGCACCCATGAGGTAGCGCTGCGCCCGGAGCCAGGCGGGTCGAGTGGGCAAGAACGTTGCTAGCGCCCCGGCGAAGATCACGATCAGGGCGTTGACGGTGAGGGCGATGACGATTTGGACGCCCCCCAGCATCAGGCTCTGCGCGACGACCGCACCCCGATCCGGGTCGATAAATTGCGGCAGCAGCGTCACGTAGAGCACCGCGATCTTGGGGTTGAGCAGGTTTGTGACCAGGCCCATTGTGAACAACCGCCGTGGCCGATCAATGGGCATCCCCTCTTTGGGGGAGAACGCGCTGACCCCACCAGGTCGGACGGCTAGCCAGGCTAACCACAGCAGATACAGACCACCGGCGATCTTCAAGGCGGTGTATGCCGCCGGCACGGCCACGAAGACCGCGGCGAGACCGAGCGCTGCAGCAGCGAGGTAGACCAAGAATCCGGCCGCCACTCCGAGAAGCGAAATCAGCCCTGCTCGACGACCTTGAGTGATGGAACGTGACACCAGGTAGATCATGTTCGGCCCGGGCGTCAGGACGATCCCGAGCGCCACGATGCTGATGCCGATCAGGGCGGCGGTGCTGATCACGGGGTCTGCTTTAAGGCTGCGGTAAAGGTGGCGGTGCCAGCCGCTTGGTCGGGGGCACCAGGGAGTTTGCTCGTCTTCGGGTCGGAGTCGTAGTCCTGCTCGAAGGTGAGGGTGCGGTTACCGGCGTAGGGAACGTCGAAGACGTATCGAGCGCCGGTCAGGCCCTCCCGCAACTCATCAGGGGCGTCTTGGTAGTAGTTCAGAACAGTCACAGGCGGCTCCCCGTTGACCTCGACGATGGTGGATCGAAGCTTCAAGGCGTACAACTCCGACGGATCGGTCTCCAGGGCCGGCCAGGTCGCGAACGGGTCGAGGGCGTTGGTCAGGATGGGCACGACCAGCCAAGAACGTCCCTCTTTCGCCCACCCCTGCCCTTCGAGGTACGGCGTCGAGGTGGCATCGAGGATGCGGCAGGTCACGACGTTATCGCCGTCGTAGAACTCAAAGCCGGGCGCGGTGATTGTCCACTCGTTGTCGCATTCTGGTGCCGAGATCGTCCAGGTCGGCGCGGCATATAGACCTGATGCGATGGCAGTGTTGAGGTTCCTAATGCCGGGGGTGAACCGTTGAGTCACCCCGTCATAGGTCACCTCCACCACGACCTCGGTCGGGGCTTCTGGTAGAGCCACATAGACCGATTTCTCGAGTAGTGGCGTGCGTGCGTTCGGCTTACCCGACTGATCGGCCAGCAGGTCGTAGCGGTCCCCGTCGGCGACAAGTACCACCTCGGCCGTTCGGGCGAAGTCGAGATCAAGGTATTGCTGCGCCTTCGAAACGTCGCTCGGAAGGGTAGCCCAACTGACGCCCACCCAGGGGCCCGTCTCGGCGGCGTCGTGGACGCCGAGAGGAAGGTCTTCTAGTGGTTCGGTGACGTTGAGGGTCATCGCACCGTAAGGAACGTTGACGACCGTCGAGGTGCCGGTGACTTGGGAGTCGACCTCGACCACGGTGCCCGACGATGTGCCGCCGCGCAGGTTGAGCCAGATCACGAGGGAGACAACAGCCAGAGCGGCCATGACGGCAGCAATGCTCAGGCGAGCAACGAGTCTGCGCTTCGCAGGCGCAGGCTCGATCAACGACATGGTGGCATGCCTGTCAGTCCCCCTGCTCGGCGAGGGAAACGATGATTCCGTTGGGGCCGCGGACGTATGCCATGCGCCATGCCCCCTCGTAGTCGCCTACACCTCCGACCAGCCCGTAGCCGTCGATCGCCAGTCGCTCGAGCGCGGAGTCAAGGTCGCTGACCTCGAAAGCCACGTTGCGTATGCCGAGTTCATTGGCCATCGCTTCGGGTGCACCAGCCGCGTGATCAGGTCGCACAAACCGCGAGAGCTCGATCGCGGTGCCGCCGTCGGGTGGACGGAGCATCACGATCTCGGTGCGTGCCCGCGGCAGGCCGATCACCGTCTCCAGGAACTCACCCTCCACAAACGTGCACCCCTCGACCTCTAGGCCGAGCGCGACAAAGAAGGCGACAGCCGTGTCGAGGTCGGCGACAGTAATACCGACGTGGTCGAAGCGCTTCACGAATGACATTCGCCCATCTTCGTGGTCATGCCAACGCGGCGCTACTCCTCTTTGACGGCGGCG
>JBBSVB010000230.1:0-4562 GCA_038233875.1 Actinomycetales bacterium
ACGCCGCCAGCTCGTCGTGACCGGTGGCCTCTCTCCGATGGTTGTTCGTCCCGATGCCACTTCCCCGGCATCGGGCCTCACACCTCCGGCGGGAGACCAACAGCCAGGACGCCAGCACCGAATTCAACACGACCAGCGACCCGCACCCCTCCAAGACGGAGCGACATGACGCACGACCGACCAGCACAGGACCGGCATACCCCGGTCCTGCTGGAGCGTGTCGTCGACGTCCTCGAACCTGCACTCCAGGAGTCGGGAGCGATCATGGTCGACGCCACCCTCGGCATGGGTGGGCACGCCGAGCGTGTCCTCGAGCGTTGTCCGGCAGCGCGAGTTGTCGGCATTGATCGCGACCCGCAGGCGTTGGAGTTGGCTGGCGCTCGGTTGGCGCGTTTCGGCGAGCGATTCACCGGGGTGCATGCGGTGTATGACGAGGTGCCCGAAGCCTTGGAAGGCCTTAATCTAGCCAGCGCGCAAGCGGTGCTCTTCGACCTTGGAGTGTCGTCCTTGCAGTTGGACGACCTCGACCGAGGCTTCGCCTACCGCGCCGACGCGCCCTTGGACATGAGGATGAACCAGGAAGAAGGGCTGACCGCCGCCGAGGTGCTCAACACCTACGACCAGCCTGCTCTCGAACGCATCCTGCGCGACTACGGCGAGGAACGCTTCGCCCGCAAGATCTCGCGCACCATCGTCAAGCGTCGAGAGATCGAACCCTTCGCACGATCGGCCGCGCTGGTCACGCTGCTGACGCAGGCGATCCCTGCGGCCTCGCAACGCTCCGGGGGGCATCCGGCTAAGCGCACGTTTCAAGCCTTGCGGATCGAGGTCAATAGCGAGCTCTCGACCTGGGACCGGGCGCTGGAGCGCACGCTTGAGGCGTTGCCGGTGGATGGTCGCGTCGCTGTCTTGGCCTACCACTCGCTTGAGGACCGCATCGCCAAACAGGCGCTGGTCAAGGCCTCGAGCAGTTCAGCACCCCCAGGCTTCCCAGTCGAGCTCCCCGAGCAACGACCGTGGATGCAGCTCTTGACCCGAGGAGCCGAGAAGGCTACCCCCGCCGAGATTGAGTCCAACCCGCGCGCAACCTCTGTTCGACTGCGAGCAGCGATGCGTATCCGCCTCACCACCACCACCGGAGAAAAGGCACGTCGATGAGTCAAATGACCGCCACCGCCCCGCGTTACATCCCCAACCCTCGTCGAGCTCGTGCAGTCGGTGCGCCGCAGCGGACGCCGCTGCGCGTGGTGCAAGCCGTGCCTATGCCGGTGCGTCACCTGTGGTTCGCGCTTGGCCTGGGTGCCTTGATCCTGTCCGGGTTGATGCTCATGCTGATGCTGAACATTGCTCGCGCTGAGGGCTCATTCACCCTGAGCGACCTTCGAGCCGACCAGGCGGTGCTTGAAGCCGAACAGGTGGCACTCGCCAGCGAGGTGGCTGAACTGTCGTCTCCTGCGATTCTGTCGCAGAAGGCCGAGAAGCTCGGCATGGTGGCGTCTCCTTCCACCGCGACGTTGCGCCTGTCCGACAATCAGGTTCTCGGCGTGGCGGCCCTGGTCGAGGGAGGCAAGACCTTTACCGTTGACCTGCCCGGGGCCATCAGCGCCGATGGGAGCCAACCAGCGGGAGAATGATGGCGGCGCGTACACGGGGCTCATCCACGCTGATCACGCACGGGCGTGGGGTGGCCCATCCGCAGCGACGGGCGTGGGCGCTGCTGTTGGGCACCTTGATGGTGTTCAGTCTTTTCGCTGCACAGTTGGTTCGGTTGCAGGGTCTCGACGCCGCCTCGGTATCGGCAGCGGCGGTGGACGATCGACTCAACGAGGTCACTATCGCTGCGCCGCGCGGTTCCATCACCGACGTGTCCGGGCAGCCGATCGCCTTCGATGTGGAACGCAAGGACGTCACCGGGGACCCCGTCAACGTCAAGTTGTTCCGCAAGGACAAGGTGGACACGCCCGAGGAAGACAAGGGCATCTCGGGTGCTGCAGCCGAGATCGCGAGGATCACGGGCGAGGACGCCAAGGATCTCGAGGATGCCCTGAACAAGGCACCGGGGCGTTTTACCTATATCGTCAAAGACGTCTCCCCGTCGGTCTGGCACGAGATCGACGCCCTCGGCATACCTGGCGTGGGCGCCGACACCGAGCAGAAACGTCAGTACCCTCTGGGCCCGGCCAGCGCACCACTGCTGGGTTGGGTCGGTGCCGGTGATCAGCCTGCGGGGGGGATCGAGCGCGTCCGCGACGAGCAGTTGAGCGGTGCCCCCGGCAAACGCACCTTCGAGCGCGGCGGCAAGGGCGAGGTCATCACCACGGGCACATCGGTCGACACGCCGGCTCGGCCCGGCGAGGACGTCCAGCTCTCCATCGATTCAGACGTCCAGTGGTATGCCTATGACGCCGTCGAGCGCCGGGTCAAAGAGTCCGGTGCGTTGTCGGGCTACGCCCTCGTCCTGGAAGCTAAAACCGGGCGCGTCGTGGCGGCAGCAAGCTATCCGAGCTTTGACCCTGGCAATCCCACCCAAGAAGCCGACTCCATGCGTAATCTCCTCGTGGAAGACGTCTACGAGCCTGGATCGACCAGCAAGCTCATCACCGCCGCAGCAGCCCTGGAAGAGGGGCTGGTGACAGCTTCGACTCCAGTGGTGGTGCCGACAGGTCTGCCACGGGCCGGGCGCGTGTTCACGGACGCCCAACCACACCCCGTCGAGTACTTCACCTTCGCTGGAGTCCTCGCGAAGTCGAGCAATATGGGCACGATCCTGTATGGCGAGAAGATCGACGAGGACGTGCTCCACGACTACTTCACGAAGTTTGGCTACGGGAAGGTCTCCGGTCTGGGCTTGCCTGGAGAATCGACCGGCGTGCTCCCGGCGGTCAAAGACTGGGCTGGCTCCACGAGGTTCACGATGATGTTTGGGCAGGGGATGTCGAGCACTGCGCTGCAGCAGGTCGGGGTGTTCCAGACGATCGCGAACGGCGGAGTGCACCTGCCCCCATCGTTAGTGATCGGGACGACCGACGAGGACGGTCGCTACACCCGGACGACTCCGGCGCAAGGGGACACGGTGGTGACTCCGGAGACGGCGAAGACCCTCACGAGCATCCTGGAAGAAGTTGCTTCCCCGGATGGAACGGCACCGATGGCGGCGGTGCAGGGGTATCGCGTAGCGGGCAAGACCAGCACCGCGTCGCGATACGACAACGAGAAAGGGAAATACAGCAAGACCACAGCGTCGTTCGTGGGCTTCGCGCCAGCCGACGACCCGGAATATGTCGTCGCGGTGACGGTGCAGCGCCCCACCGACATCAGCATCTACGGTGGGACTATCTCGGGCCCGGTCTTTACCGACATCATGCGTTACGTCCTGCAGAAGTACGACGTTCCTCCGAGCAGGGACGAGCGTGAGCCGATGGAACTCGAGTACGATCCAGACGCTCAAGCGCCGGATGAAGACCCGGGTGTCACGCTGGAGGATGTTGCGATCAAAGACGAAAGGTCAGGTGGGTGATACCCCTGTCGCTGGACGAGATCGCCCGGACAACGGGCGGCCGTGTCTCTCCCCCTTACGCTGCCTCGATTCTGGTCGACGCAGCGGTCGTGACCGACTCTCGAGAGTGCGTACCGGGCGGCCTCTACGTTGCCCGTCTGGGTGAACATGCCGACGGGCACGACTTCGTCGGAGGTGCAGCGGCAAGAGGCGCCGTAGGAGCCTTGACCGCCCGCGAAATGCCGGACCTGCCGTGCGTAGTCGTTGGCGATGTGGGCGACGCGTTTGCGGCGCTGGGTCGGGAAGTTGTCGACCGTTGCCGCGCCGAGAACGGCCTCAACATCGTCGGGATCACCGGGAGTTCGGGGAAAACGTCGACCAAAGATGTGATGGCCCAGGTCGTCGCCCGCTTGGGCAAAACCCTGGCCCCACACGCCTCATACAACTCTGAAGTGGGAGTGCCCTTAACCGTATGCCGACTGCAAGCGGACACCGAGTATCTCGTTGCTGAAATGGGAGCCTCGGGGGTCGGTCACATCGAATACCTCACCAAGATCGCCCCACCTGATGTGGGAGTCGTGCTCAACATCGGCTCCGCTCACTTGGGTGAATTCGGCTCCCGTCAGGCGATCGCCGACACCAAAGCCGCCCTTATTCGGGCTTTGAGGCCCGGCGGGCTGGCGGTGCTGAACGCGGACGACCCGATGGTGGTCGCCATGGCCTCCCAAAGCGCAGCACCCGTCCTTTTGGTGGGGCGGGGAAAAGGTGCCCAGGTCCGCGCGGACAACGTCGTCCTTAACGTACGCGGCCAAGCCTCGTTCACCTTGACGCTGCCCGGATGTGAGGGTGAGCAAGTCAACCTTTCACTGCACGGGGAGCACCACGTCGGCAACGCACTATCGGTCGCGGCGGTCGCGCACTTCTGGGGTATGGAGCCCGCTGCGATCTCGCACGCCTTAGGCGCGGCCGTGGCGCAATCGCGCTGGCGGATGGAAGTCACCGAGCGCGTCGACGGCATCACCATCGTCAACGACGCTTACAACGCAAATCCGGAATCGATGCGGGC
>JBBSVB010000231.1:0-4554 GCA_038233875.1 Actinomycetales bacterium
CAGCACGAGGTCTGCTCCGGCCATCATCGGCGTCAGCGCCTGACACGTGTCGGTGTCGCCGGTGTAGGCCAGCACCGCTCCCCCGCACTCCACCCGGAACCCGAATGTGGGGACGGGGTGATGGACGGCGTACGGCGTGATGACAAACGGCCCCACGATGAACGGCGACCGATCCTTCAGGTTCTGGAAAACGAAGGTGTCGTCCACGGCTTTGGCCTCGTCGACGCCGTGAGCCCGAGCGATGCGCTCCGCAGCACCCGCAGGGGCAAAAACGTCTAGCCCCGGCGGCGGCGGCCGATAAGGATGATGAGTCCGCATGACGTGCAAACCGGTGAGGTCGAGGCAGTGATCCGGGTGCAGGTGCGACAGCGCGATGGCGTCGATGCTCAACGGGTCGGTGTGCTGCTGCAAGGCGCCAAGGGCACCGCTGCCCAGGTCAAGAAGGATTTGCCATCGGCGGCCACCGGCGAGAGCGGTCAGCAGATAGCAACTGGCTGGGCTGCCGGGCCCGGGGAACGACCCCGAGCACCCCACGATGGTGACGTCGAATCCTGCTGTGGACGCAGCCATGGCGCTGCGATCGACGCTCACGCCCTGTGCTCTTCGGGGCGGCCCACGTAGGCCCGGGCCACGTGCTCCACCTCGGGGCCGAGAAACCGGCGAGCGAGCGGCGTGAATCCGTGCGGGTCGCCGGTGGTCAGGAACTGGTGACTTGGCGGCCCTTGGCTGCTGGGACGGAGCATGCCGGTGTCAGTGAGCACGCGATAGAGGTCTGCAGCGGTGGCGGCGGCCGATGACACCAACGCGACTCGATCGCCGAGCACATAGCTCAACGCGCTGGTCAACAGGGGGTAATGCGTGCAGCCGAGGATCAAGGTGTCGATTTCCGCGGCCTGCAGCGGCGCCAGATAGTCGCGAGCGGTCGCGATGACCTCCTCACCGCTGGTGATACCTGCCTCCACGAATTCCACGAAGCGCGGGCACGGCTGACTGAACACCTGCACGTGGGGCGGAGCGGCTGCAAAGGCATCGAGGTATGCACGACTCTGGTGAGTGGCGACGGTCGAGATCACGGCCACTCGGCCGGAATGGGTGACCGACATGGCGCGGCGCACTGCGGGACGAATGACCTCAACCACCGGCACGTCATACCTCTCGCGGGCATCGGCCAACACTGCGGCGGATGCCGAATTGCAGGCGATCACGAGGGCCTTGACTCCGTGGCCAACAAGGCGGTCGAGGCACTGCAGGGCGTTGGCCCGCACATCGGCAATCGGTTGCGGCCCGTAGGGTGCGCGGGCGGTGTCCCCCAGGTAGAGCACCGATTCGTCGGGTAGTTGGTCGAGGACCTCGCGGGCGACGGTCAAACCTCCGAAACCCGAGTCGAAGATCCCAATCGGCGAGTCAGTCACCGGGCAAGATTAGTCGCCTATGCCGACACCAGTCGTATGCACGATAATCACGGTGAATCGACCTAGCGACGCGAACGAACATAAAGGGGAGCAATGAGCACCACACCCAAAGGCACGACACCATCTTCTGGGGACGCCGAAGCCCGCGATACGCCGCCCACAAACGCCGAAAACGGCGAGTCCAGCGCGAGCTCATCCGGCTCTAGCGCGGCTACATCCGAGAAGGTCGAGAGGGCCGTCGAGGATCGCTCCGTCGACCGCAGCGTGGTAGTCGGTGCCTGGGTCGACATGGCAGCCCGATGGTCTGGGCGTGTGATCTTGGTGATCGTCGGCATTGTCTTGGTGTTGTGGGGTCTATCCACGCTCTGGGCCGGACTCCTGCCGGTTATCTTGGCCCTGATCCTGACGGCGCTCCTGATGCCGCTGAAACAGTTTCTGCTCAAACGAGGCATAGGCCACACGCTGTCGGCGATCCTCACCCTGGTCGCCACGCTCGCGGCCTTGATCGGAACCTTTGTGTTGATCGCCCCCGACGTCGGCAGCCAGCTCGCAAAGATCGGCGGGACTGCCCAAGGTGGCATAAATCAGCTCCAAGAGTGGTTAGCGCGCGGACCATTGGAGCTGGGCAGTGACGAGATAAACAATGCGATTGATCGAGCCACGACCTGGATCAAGACCCGAAGTGGAGATATCGCCTCGGGTGCCTTCAGCGGCGTTTCAGCGGCCGGGTCGCTCGTCATCAACGTCATTCTGATTCTGGCTTTGACGTTCTTCTTCCTCAAAGACGGCCACCGTTTCTTGGCGTGGCAACGCTCGGTCATGGGCCGCGGAGCCGGTCGCCACCTTACGGAGGTTCTGACCCGCAACTGGACCGTGCTGGGCGGCTTCATTCGGACCCAGGCTCTGGTCAGCGCCATTGACGCGGTCCTCATCGGTGCCGGCCTGTTCATCCTGAACGTGCCCTTGGCATTGGCCTTGACCGTCATTACCTTCTTTGCGGGCTTCATCCCGATCGTCGGTGCCATCACCGCCGGAGTGCTCGCGGTCCTCGTCGCACTGGTCAGCAACGGATGGCAAACGGCCCTGATCATCGTCGCCATCATCGTGCTGGTCCAGCAACTCGAGGGCAATGTGCTCTCCCCCATGCTCCAAGGCAAGACGATGCAGGTTCATCCTGGTCTTATCCTCGTGGCGGTCACCATCGGCGGGACCCTCTTCGGCATTGTCGGCGTCTTCCTCGCTGTTCCGCTCACGGCCTCGCTGGTGGCCACCGCTCGGTACGTGAGCGAACAACTCAACCTGCGCACCGGGGACGTCAACGCCGACGAGGTGCGAGCCGAAACGGCCGAGGGCCAGATGGCCGCACAGACCGGCCAACACACTCACTCTCACTACCAGGCCCTCGAAACCGCTAAGCGGGAGGCACTGCAAGCACAGCCGGACACTTCAGGCGCATGACTCACGCCCAGATGCCTGAGGCTCCCCAGGAGAGAGAGCGCGATAGCGCACCGAAATCCCCCACAGTTGTCCCCGCGGCATGCATCACCCACCGATGAGAACGCCCCTATATGCGGCTCTTCCCAGCTGCGGTGGGGGTCATAGGTTGAGGCCGCCAGCGATCAGGAGCATCCGTAGTCTGTAGTTGTCTCGGTTTCGGAAGCCTCGGGCGATGCGACGGTGGAGTTCGATGAGGCCGTTGACGGCTTCAGTGCCGCCATTGCTGGCGTGGTCGGTGTCGAAGTAGGCCAGGAACGCGTCGGCCCACCGTTTCAGGGTCTTGCCGAGGCGGGCGATCTCGGGGATCGGGCAACTGGGGAAGGTGTCGATGATCTCCTGGGCGATGACGCGCCCTGCTGTGGTGGTGTCGCCGTGATAGACCGAACGCAGTTTTTGTGAACACTGCCACGCCAGCGAGACTTCGTCGTGGCGAGGGTCGGCCTCGAACGCCGTATTGAGCCGGGCTTGTTGGCGGTCGGTCAAGTTCTCTGCCCCGGCGTGCAGGATGTTCCGGATCCCGTACAGCGGGTCGCCGGCGCGGCCGCGGTGGCCATGAATGTCTTGTTGCACGCGGCGCCGGACCTCGTCCACGGCCGTGGTTCCGAGTTTGACTATGTGGAACGCGTCAAGCACAGCGGTGGCGTCTTCGAGGTTGTCATCGATCGCGTTCTTGTACCCCTGGAACGGGTCTAGCGTCGCGACCTGCACCCCATTGCGGAACGTGGTGGAGCGGGCGGTGAGCCACCCGCCGTAGGCCTTGCCCGAGCGGCCAGGAACCAGGTCCAGCAACCGAGCCCGGACCCTGCCGTGCTCATCACGGGTGAGGTCGACCATCCCGGTCAACGCTTTCGGGCCCCGCGTCTTCTCCGAGACGTGGTGCCAAATGTGCTCGTCCACGCCCAGGGTGTGGACCCCAGCGAACCGGGCATCATCATCGGCAGCTGCTTGAAGCAACGGCCGGACCCCGGCCCAGGTCGTGTCCCATGCGACGCCGAGCTGGCGGGCCAAACCACTGATACACGCGTGCTCACGGCGCAGCTGGGACACGGCCCACCACCTCGCCCGGGTGGTCCACGCCGAGCGGGGAGGCGCAAGTTTGTCGTCGACCTCAGAGAATGACTTCACCGGGCAGGTCGGCTCCGGGCAGGCCCAGGTCCGCTTGACCCACACCAACACCACCGGTGTCCCGAAACACGGCGTATCGACCAGTCGGCGGACCCGCCGTCCCCGCGAGGAAGCCACGACCCCGCACGTGTGGCAGCCCATCGGACCCGGCGGGGACTCCACCCGAACCGTCAGCAAGTCAGGGCCACGGTCCACGCCGATGACGTGGTAACCCTCCAGGCCCACCAACAGGTCGCAATTGGTGCAATACATAGGCGCGGTCACGTGCTGGGCATGGCAGCAGGACATAGAATCAGTCATCGTCGAGGTCCTCGTGCGAATCGGGTGTTTAGTCGCTTCCGATCCTGAGGGCCTCGACCCCTACATCACCTCAACACCGCCGCCCGGCGTGTCACGCCCGCCCCCACCGCAGCTGGGAAGAGCCCCATTGGTGGAGACGGTGCTTCCCAGATCGCCGCTCATCAGGGAGCCGATCGCACGGTGCTCGGACAGATCCAGCGTGGAGGCGTTGCAACGGCAC
>JBBSVB010000232.1:0-4518 GCA_038233875.1 Actinomycetales bacterium
ACTCAGGGGACACTGATGTCCATGCGGTGCCGGCGACACCACTGCGTCAACATCTCCTGCCCGCAGCACCTCAGCTCCGACGCCAGACTTATCGCTGGCGGATGCCCCCAAGTCCGCAGCGGTGTCACTACGCGCCCTGACTGCGGGTGTCGACCAGGCGTTGGTTTCTGGCGGGCTCATCCACGGGATCGTCAATCCCGACCAAGGTGACCTGACGTGGTTCGACGGGTACGACCGAGTCGAGCCCGGTCACATCGGTACCTCGGTGTTGGCGGCGCACGTCACCTACGAGGGGGAACCGGATGTCTTCAGCGACCTTGAGGACATGTCCCTGGGCGATCCGATCACCATCGGGTATGCCGACGGCTCAGAAGCCACGTTCGTTGTCACCGCGGCAGAGGTCATCGACAAGACCGAGGTTCAGACTGACCCACGCGTGTGGGGAGCCCAAGACGATGCCCAGCGCTTGGTGCTGATCACCTGCGATGACGCTCTCGGCTTTCGCGAAGACGGCCACCGCACCGCCAACCTTGTGGTTTTCGCATCACCGATGAAACGGTAGAAGAACATAGAGAACCGCGCGAGTCACCCGCAGCGACGGCGACTGAGTCGTCCGACTGTATGCCAGCGGCAAGAGCAGCCGCTGTCGCTGACGAGGTATCGGCAGCCACGTCAGCGGGGCCCTTCACACTTAGCCGGGCGTCTCGGCGGTACGGACTGTGTCAACCTGCCTCGCCCCGGGTCTGGTCAAGGGCGGATATCCGGCGCAGTGGCTCAGGAGCGCGCTTCCTCGCACAGGCGCAACCAGACCTCGCTTGGTGTGGGGAATGCCGGGACTGCTTGCCAGAGTTGCTCCACGGTCAGGCCGGCGGATACGGCGATCGTTGCCGGATAGAGTTGCGTGCTCGCGCTGGGCCCGACGAAGGTCGCGGCGAGGACAACCCCGGTGTGCTCGTCGAGCAGCAGTTCGGCGGTCCCGGCGTCGTCGTCGCGCTGCACCGCCGTGCCCGCCACCGCCATCGACAACTCAATACGGCGTATGGCGAATCCGGACTCGCGCAGCGCGCTCTCCGAACGCCCGACCGAGGCGACCTCGGGCTGGGTGAAAATGACCTGGGGCACCGCGTCGTGGTCGGACGCCGCGACGTATCGCGGGCCCTGAAGGGAATCTCCGCGGGCGGTGGCCGCGATCACATCGCCACAGACTCGTGCCTGGTACTTCCCTTGATGAGTCAGCAGCGCGCGGCCGTTGACATCACCGACGGCGAACAGCCAGTCACCCTCCACGCCGACGACACGCATCGAGTCGTCGACAGGGACGAACCCGTGAGATGAGGAGAGGTCGGTCAGTCCCACCGTGTCGAGTCCGAGGTCATCGGTGCCGGGAGCGCGTCCGGTCGCGGCGAGGACCTCGTCGACCTCTAGGAGATGGTCATCCCCGTCGTCCTGCGTGCTCCTGATGCTGACCGGCCCGCCGTGTATCCGGCCATATCCCGTGTCCTGCGGCGCGGGCCGCGTCACCGAAGTCGGGGACGTGTTCAGAAGCACCGTGACCCCGGCCGAACGCAAACCGTCAAGGACCGCGATCGCAGCGAACTCCGGGACGTTCCGCAGCAGGCGGTCGTCTCGGACGAGGAGCGTGACCTCCGTCCCGAAGGACGCAAACCACGTCGCTGACTCACACGCGACAACGCCGCCGCCGATGATCGCAAGGCGCTGCGGAACCTCGTGGACATTCGTCGCATCCCGCGACGTCCACGGCAGAGCGACGTCGAGACCATCGATCGGCGCGATCTTCGCGGTCGATCCCGTCGCGATCACCACGGCTCGGCGGGCGCGCACGGTCCGGTCTGCGACCGTGACCTCGCGCTCGCCCGAGAGTCGTGCATGACCTCGAATGATTTCGATGCCCACCCCCTCGGCCCAGTCGACCTGACTCGAGTCGTCGAGACCGTGGGTGAACGTCTCACGGCGCGAAAGGGTCGCGTCCACGTCGACACGGTCACCGGACAGCACCGAAGCCACCCCGGGCACGTTCTCGGCGTGAGCCAGCACATCGCTCGGCGTGAGAAGGACCTTGCTAGGCATGCACGCCCAGTAGGAACATTCCCCGCCGAGGAGTTCGTGCTCGATGATCACCGCCGACATGTCACTGTCGGCAATTGCGTACTGGGCAGCGTTCTCACCAACGGATCCACCACCGATGACGATGACGTCGTACTCGTCGATTTCGTCAATGTCTTTCACCGTCGTTTTCACCATTT
The DNA here is from genome assembly GCA_038233875.1 of Actinomycetales bacterium. Taxonomy (GTDB): domain Bacteria; phylum Actinomycetota; class Actinomycetes; order Actinomycetales; family Dermatophilaceae; genus Ornithinicoccus. The sequence continues at coordinate 2,265 of JBBSVB010000232.1, forward strand.
CATGCTAGGCACCATGCGTGTCGGCCGCTAGCCCCGCCAGGAGGGACCTGCCCCGACCCGACCGAGATCCATAAGGTCGGCTGATTCGAGAAACGCAAGTTGCTCTGACAAAGTGACGATAAGGGTGCCTCGGCCCAGGGCGGCGGTCCGGCGGAGTGGCCGGGCGACAGTCAGGATGATCGGCAGGAAAACGACCAGGCCCGCGTCGAAGAAGATCGGGAAGCCGAACAGCAGCGACGCCACGCCCAGGGCCAACGGCGCCCGCTTCTGCCCGAACCGCCCGATCAGCGTGTCGGCGAGCACCTGGGCCCCGCTGGAGACCTCGAGCAGTCGCCCGATCATCACGCCGAAGCCCACCAGCAGCGCCACCTCCCCCAAGGTGCCGGCGAAGCCGAAAAGCAGCACGTCAGGGATATCGCTCAACGGCACGTTCACCGCCAGCGCCGTGAGCACGCTGACCAGGACCAACGCGATGAACGCGTGCAACTTGACCGAGATGATCAAGAACAGCAACAGGGCGACCGCGGCCGCCGCGATCAGGAGCATCACCGTGGTGCTTTATGCGGGGCTCATGGCTTCCATATCCCCACCCCGCCCACCGGCCGCGTATTCCGCACCGGTCTCCCCAGCCGACACTCCTCTCACATACTTGGGGGGTGTCCCTATGGTCTTTGGCAAGCAGCGGAGCGGGGTCGGGTCTCGTATGGGGTGCCGTCGCGGAGCATCGCGAATAGAACGTCGCAGCGGTGTCGGGAGAGACAGATGAGCGCGGCGTTGTGCTTCTTGCCTTCTGCCCGGCCAAGTCGTCGTCGTAGCCGACGATCACTTCCAGGTCGGCTAAAGACTCGTCACCGACATCGACCCGGCGCAGCGCGTGCGGCATCGACCTGGCCGCCTCGGCGATGATGTACGCGTCGCGCGCATCGGTCTTGGCGTTGCCCGGGTGCAGGTCCGCGATCCGGCGCATCGCCAGCCCAGGCAAGTAGGCCACCTCGACTCCCACGGCCACCGGCAACGCGCCGATCGTGGCGGGCTGGTCCACCACGACCAATACCCGTCCACGAAGGGCGAGCTTCGCGAAAAGCTCCCGCAGCTTCGCCTCATCCTGGGGCAGCGCCTTGTCGTGCACCCGGTTCCCGTCCGGGTCCAGCCCGCACGCGTCGTGTTCCTCCTTGCCAACGTCCAGTCCAAGGAATACGGCGTACTCAGGACGCGCCATCACAAGCCTCCAATCGGTTCGATGCCAGCTGGTCACCAGATCAGGCGAAGGATGCCGCACCCACGTTACGAAGAGACCTGTCCACCCGACCCAAGTGCCGTGCGGACGGCCGTGTCCCTATCAACGATCAACCAACGCCACCAGAACCCGGTGACAACACCCCCCCGGATCATGAGTACGACAGGGGAAGTAAGTCATGCCGGGCCTGGCGACCAGGAGCCTTGCGTCAAGGCCCACGAAGAAGGTAACGGGTATGTCGTCGCTCACCCGCCGCTCGCTCCTCGCCCTGGGCGGGCTCGGGTTGCTGGCTTTCGGGGGCATCGCCTACCTGGACTACCGCCTCCGGGGCCAGGTTGCCTGTGCGTCGCCGAGACCGCCCGGGCACGCATCGGGTCGGTGAGCACGTCCTGCAGGTGTCCGCAGACGGGATCCGGGTGGCCGACGCCCTGGCGCGCGAAATCTTGCGTAGCGACGGACCGTTCTTTCTCTCCAAACCCGCCGCACCGTCCGGCGGTGGCGACCGTTCCAACCGGGCCGTGACGACGTCGTCGGCGTGAGGTGCCAGGGGCGGCAAGCATGGCCGCCCACGCGGCCGGCAGGTCGCGCCACAAATCCCTCGGCTCGGCGGCACTGGACCTCGCGGCCGGGCCCTTTGTGCCGATTTTGGCAACCTATTGGGCACCCCGTTACGACGCGCCGCTGGGTGGCCAACGGGAAGATCTGTCGTGCCGATGCTACACGACGGCCAATGCAACCGTGCCGTCGCGGTTGAGTTGCGTAGCCTGGGGCAGCAGAGAATGATCACAGGAAATCAGTTTCGCCGCCTGCTATTGCCCTTGGAGACATGATGACCGTTGAACAAGTGGCGCCGGGCGTTCATCGCTGCGCAGACGGCATCGTGAACTGGTACATCGTCGAGGAAGGCGGCGAGTTGCTTCTCGTCGACTCCGGTTGGCCTAATAGTTGGTCGCGCGTGGTCGCCGCGCTCGAGCAAGTGGGTCGCCGTCCCTCCGACCTTCGCTCGGTGCTGTTGAC
>JBBSVB010000233.1:0-4470 GCA_038233875.1 Actinomycetales bacterium
GCATCGGCTGGTCCTGGTCATAACGCCGGAACGTCTTATCCACCGGCCGCTTCGCTCGCGCCGACCCCTCAGAACCGGGCTCAACATCGATCAGAACAAATTGCTCAGCATCCCGCGGCTCCGGCCTGCCACATTCTCCCGCGACACCAACCGATCACGTGTTACCGACACGGGGTCCTAGGGGCCTGCGCGATGCGGGATAGCGCTCCGGACCCCGCGAGCGAAGCCAAATCGGTGAGTTTGCCCCTGCTGGGGCCGTTCTGAGCACGAAACGACGACAGGAGGCCCCGAAATGGGGGTGCGAAAGCCGAGGAAACCGGCGTCATTAGGGGCCGAAGGTGCCCGTTTGTGGGCCGAAATCACGTCCGAGATGGCCGAGGACGGACTGGTGCCGACCTCCCGTGAGCGTCGCTGGCTCGAAGATGCCTGCCGCACCGCGGACAGTGTCGCGGACATGGAACAGGCCCTCGAGGGTGAGCCGCGGATCGTCAGGGGCTCGCAGGGCCAGCCGGTCGCGCACCCGCTGATTGCCGAGATCCGACAACACCGCGTCACCTTGTCGGCGCTACTGGCCCGGCTTGAGATGACCGATGCCGAGGCAGTCGGCACCGGGGGCCGCACCACCTCGACCCAGGCTCGTGCCGCCGCCCACTCCCGCCAAGGGTCGCTCTGATGGCCCGCCGAGCTGGGGGCCGCGGCCGGCGCCGTGTCGTGCCGGGGGTGCAGGGCGCGATGCTCACCCGCCTTGCCGCGATGGACGGCGCCTTCTGTATGCGGCCGCTCGGCGCCCCGTGCATGTGGTGCGCGAAAACGGCCGGCCTGCGGGCACTGGACCGCTCGACCACGTTCACAGGAGAAGCCATCTATGGCGCGATCTGCGCCCGCGACGACGCCTCACGACGCCACCGCGACCTCATGCGGGACAACACGCTCTATGCCATCACGGGACCCGACACGCTCGAGGCAGTCCACCCAATTTCGCCCGCCCGTGAGTCAGGCCGACGGCCGATGAATGGCACCCCATAGACCCCGCGCCGGGGTCGCAGCGCAAGCGGCCCCGGCGCGGACCTCGGGGGGACGGCTCCCTATCGAGGGTCCGTCGCGGCTCCGGCATAGGCGGTCGTCCCTCTCCTCGCTTTTTACTACTCAAGAATCCCATGTTTAGCGCGTCAACGAGGTGCAGAGGCCCAGCGTAGCGCCCGAGATCGGCCATGAGAGAAACCACCAAGACAGGCGGACGCGCCTCTGGCCGAGGTGAAAACGCCGCTCAACAACTATGCAGTTTGTTCGGTACAAAAGTCGAGCTAGGAGGAATATCATGCGTGTTGACAGTTTCGAGGATTCAAGAGAATTACATACTGGCAACGCCGTTACGATTGAAACTGTTGGTGACCTTCGCCGACTGCTGAGGGAACTGCCTGACCGGCTGCCGGTTGTAGGACGCTTCGATGGTAGTCACGGCCAGGCGCTAGCCGTGAGCGTGCGCACTGGGCAGGATGCCTACACCTGGCCAGAGGCTCCCCACTTCATCATTGCGATGGATTAGGGGGCGGGGGCCACCACCGCAAAATCGCCTGGTCTAGAAGCTGTTTCATAAATAGAAATCCGAACTGGCACAGTGCTGTTGGGTGGAGGTGGGCGACATCCTGACCCAGATGGGTCGCTGGCGGGTTCGAACATACGATGGTTGTCTCATTGCGCGCTTGGGCGGTCTTCGTGCCGGGTCTGACCCGGACCGGCGAAATGCGTTCAGATGCAGACCCGACATTCTCTACCCAATAAGGTCCCTCGGAGCCGAGTGCGAGCGCTGCATCTGGCGGACCTGGCTCGATGTCCTCGGAAGCAAAGTGCTGATATAGCGTCGAGCCTCCGATGCCGATCTCGCCAGATCCGTGTATGTCCGCGTGTCGCGAATCGGCAATCCAAGCGAGAAGGCTGTCTTTTGCTATCTGATTCTTGAAACTCTTGATCCACTCATTCGCCTCTGGGAGGGCCGCCCTGTTTGTTGCTCGTAATTGCACTCTGATTTCATTTTCGAGACGGTAGGACGCTGACATGAGGGCCGAGCAGCACGCTTGGAAGGCCCAACGGTAATCATGCAGTGTTTGAGCATTGTGCATCCTTGCGACCGCAACCTCTGCCTCACGGAGCTTGTCGATTGCCTTGCGCGCCATGGAGCGACCCTAGGGCCACCGGGGGGGCCGATGAGTATGGGGGCCGACAGCGGACCGGCGAGCGGGCAGGGGTGTGGCGAACCCCCCCAATGCCGACCCGGCATGGGTTCGCTGGCGCCAAGGCTGACCTGTCTACCCGCCGCGGGCCCGGCCGCGCTGGGGTCGAATACCCGTGTGCGTCGACCTTTTGGTGCGCGGCTGAGGCACTGTCCAGCGCCGCGAACTGATCTCCGGTAGCCCCCTGGGGCCTGCCTCAACCGATCGGCGTCAGCAGCTCGGACGCGAGCCACTGGGTAACGAGCGCCCCGTCTGCCTCCACGACGTAGGCGACCTGGGCGAACCATCCCGACTCGCGCCGCTCCCACGCCACGATGAGACCGGGGTGCAGGTCGCGGTCGGGGCCGGTGACCCAGCAGTGCCGGCGAGCAGCGGGCGTGGACGGCACGTGATGCGCCACGCCTCGCCCAGACCCGCCTGCCATCCGCACATTGTGGCGCATTCCTCGAACCCTTGTTCGATAGCACTGCTAAGGTCTAGAGCAGGAGAGGCGTCGTCTACCCCCGAGCGACGACGCCTCTCGTTCGACGCCCGAGATCGTCGAGGACGAGCCAAACCCCCACTAGGTGGCCACCCGGAGGCCGGTGTCTGGGCAAGGGTGTCGCTGCGCATCATCCCCACTGACTTCTCAGAGAAGTTTGTCCCGATATGGGGTACCGCCTGGGCCGCAATCGTGACACGGTGGGGAGACACATGGGGGAGTGTCCCCCGTGAAGGGGCTTCTGAGGATCTCGAGGAGCTTCGTGGGGTTCGCGGAGTGGCGCTGCCATCGGGACGGGATGTCGATGACAGCGCCTTGGCGTGCCCGCTGTGCTGCCTCCACGAGCACGTCAAGCGCCGCACGCGCCCGTTTAGGGGGCCCTCGTCGGGCGTGGCGGTGCACTCGCATCATGTCACCGGGGGCCGCTACGGGGGCCGTCTTGGCAAAGGCCACCGACAGTGCTGGAGTCGAGCCCGAGCCCACGCGTTTCGCGTGATGATTTCCGCCGCTTCACGCGGCGCACTTGTCCGCCTTGAGCCGTCGTGTGGCCCTTAGGCGGTCGTGACGCTCATCGGGTCACCTCGTTCTCAGTGCGCCCCGCGCGCTGTCCGGCCCGGAATCCGACACGGTGGCCCGCGGCGTAATAGTCGTCCATGGCCTGTCCCAGATCGGTGAGCGGCTCGTCCCCGATGTGACCGGCAAGGCGGATGATCGAGGCGCCGAGGTCGCTCACGACGTAGGCGAGCGAGACGCGCGGCTCAGTGATCCAAAGGCCGAGGCGGTTGTCGTCCTGATGGGCCCAGGTGCGTACTGCGGTGGTGGTGTTCATGGTGCGTTCCTCTCGGTTCGTAGTGGCGTGTGGTGCCTTGACGCCTGAGTGTCGACCATAGGCCCGACGGCGGAGCCCTCGATAGGACACAAGTGTGGCGAACCCCCCCAATGCCGACCCGGCATGTTCGCTCCCAGCCACGACCTCTGGCCTCGCCGCGAGTGGCGGCAAGGCTGGGCCGTCAACCCACGGCAGGCCCTGCAGAGCCTCGCTGTGAGCGCCCTCAGGCGGTTCTGAGGGCTGGGGTCGATTCCCGCGCGCGTCGTCTGTTTTGGTGTCGCGGCTAGGGCGCTGTCCGACGCCGCGTGGTGCGTCTGTGGCTAGGGCATGACGCCCGCCTCGGGCAGGGCGGTCTCGGTGGTGACGGCTGCCAGGGGGACGAGGACGCACCCGCGGCCGTGCGAGTCGCGCGCGTCGAGTTCGACGTCGACGGCGGGGACGACCCGGCCGTCGAGAAGCTCGTGCCCGGACCAGATGACCGTTCCGAGGTGCTCCGCGCCCTCGAGCGTGAGCCGGACGCGCGTGCCGCCCTTCACCGGTGGCCGTCCGTGAGTCCGTAGAGCCACGCTGCCACGGTGGCGAGGATCAGGCCGCACGTGCCGATGGACTGTGCAGCGTCGGTGAGGGTGTCTAGAATCGTGCCCACGAGGAACCCCCTAGGTTCGTCGTCAGGCCCTCGGACGCTCCAACGTCGCGGGGGCCGCTCTATGCCCAGCGGACCCCCTAGTGCACGCATGATGCACGAGCAAGGCCCTCTGAACCTGTCAGTGCAGGTCAGAGGGCCTTTGGGGTGGCGCCCCCGGCAGGAATCGAACCTGCGACCAAGAGTGTAGAAGGCTCTTGCTCTATCCGCTGAGCTACAGGGGCAGGCCCACCGGGGTGGGCGACGTCCCATGATAGGCAACCTCAGGTGACCGGCGAGCCGAGGA
>JBBSVB010000234.1:0-4464 GCA_038233875.1 Actinomycetales bacterium
CGCGCTGGCTTCAGGTGCCAGTGTCCGAAAGGGCGTGGGGGTTCAAATCCCCCCTCGCGCACCCTGTGTTTTTTTTGAAGGCGCACCCCATTGGGGGTGCGCCTTCTCTGTTGCGTGGTGGTCGGTCGAGGCTCGTCCTCCTCATTGGCTATGACCTGTGATTTGATCGCCTGAGCGCGCAAACCACAGGTCAATAGTCAATTGCGGCCGGCTAGGCCGTGCTCGTGGGCGAAGACGACGATCTGCACCCGGTCGCGCAGGCTGAGTTTGCGCAGGATGGCCCCGACGTGAGTCTTGACCGTCGATTCGCCGGCGAAGACCAAGCGGCCGACCTCGGCGTTGGACAACCCCCCTGCCACCGCATCGAGCACTTCGCGCTCCTTGGCGGTGAGAGTCTTGAAGGCGGCGGGCAGCGTATGCCGACTCTGGAACTCCCCCTCCAGCAGCGTCGCGAGGCCGAGCGGAGACAACACCGCGTTGCCGCCGTGGACAGTGCGGATCGCCTCGGCCAACATCTGCGGGGTGGCGTCTTTGAGTAGGAATCCGCTGGCGCCATACCGAATCGCGGTGGCCGCCCGGTCGTCGAGGTTGAACGTGGTCAGCACGATCACCCGCACCGGCTGCTCGCGGGCCGCCGCGCGCTCGGGAGCGAAGATTGCCTTGGTGGCCTCGACCCCGTCCATGTCCGGCATCCGAATGTCCATCAGCACCACGTCGGGTCGGTGCTCTTGGGTCAACGCCACCGCGCGGGCACCGTCTGGGGCCTGGGCGACGACCTCCATGTCGGGCTGGGCGTTGATCATGACGGCGACGCCTTGGCGGAAGAGTTCTTCGTCGTCCACGAGCAAGACGCGGATGAGTGCCATGTCGGTCGCCAGTGTGGTGTCGGTCATGATTCGAGCGGTAGCCAGGCTGTGGCGGTGTAGGTCTGGCGTCCTGAATCGGAGCCGACGTCCTCAATGCTCCGGCGCCGGACGTCGAGGTGACCGCCGACCGACTCGAGCCTGCGCTGCATACCCTCGACTCCTGTTCCGTCGGTGTGCTCTTCGTCCGGTGGCCCGTAGGAGTTGGCGACCTCGATGCGCCACTGGCCGTCCCAGTGACGTTCAACCGTGATCGGCGCGTCGCGTTGTCCGTGGCGCAAGGCGTTGGTCAGCATCTCCTGCAGCACCCGGTAGGCCACCGCGTCACGCTCCGGAGGCAACGGCCGGGGTATGTCGACCATGCTCGACCTCACGTCGGAGCCGGCACTGCGGACTCCTTCGATCAGCGCATCCATTCCACCGGTGACAAGCGGCGTCGTGAAGGCGCCGTCGCGGGTTGCCCCCAGCACGGCCCGCACATCTTGGAGCGACTGGCGCGCGGTCGTGGCGATGTCGGCCAACAAGCGTTTGTGTTCCTCTGTGCTTTCGGCAGGCAAGAACTGGGCGGACTCAGCCTGCGCGAGGACGACGGCCAAGGAATGGCCCACTACGTCGTGCACCTCGCGGGCCAGCCGAGCTTGATCGGCTCGCAAGTGTGCGATCTCCTGTGCCTGCTCCCGCTCAGCCTTCGCCTGCTGCTCCCCATTGCGCGCCACCACCGCGACCTGTTCCGACTCGGCCGTCTTCGCCTGACCCCGATTCAGCAACCCCACCAGCCAAGGTATGCCGAGAATGAACGACAGCACGACGGGTGCGCCGATGGTCGGGAGACCGGTGTCCCAGACATCCAGCTCAGGTGCCGACGTGTTGGCCACGAGGTGGAGCGCACCTCCTTAAGTGGAGCCCCCGGAAAGTTACGGCCTGTGGTTTGAGCGCCAGAGCGCGCAAAGCACAGGTCCTTAATCGGCGAGCCGATCCCGTGCTCCAATCTGGCGAGCCGCCCACCGCGCGGAGAGCACTCGCCTAGACGGACGCGGAGGCCTCACGGGTCTCAGCGTGCCAACTCTCTTGGATCAGGCGCAGAGCCTCCTCGACGTCGGGGCGTTGGGCGCTGGCGTCGCGATGCACGGCATACAGGCGGCGGGTCGGCGCTCCCTGCAGTGGCAACGCAACCACCCCCGGCGGCAACGCGCCCCGCCCCAGCCTCGGCAGTAGACAGATCCCGAAGCCCTCAAGCACCAACCGGAGCCGGGTCGCCAGATGCTCGACCGTCGCCCCGATGCGGTAGGAAAGCCGATGGGCATCGAGCGACGCGATCAGCCAATCACTAAACACCCCCGCCGTGTCATCGATCCAGACCTGATCACCGAGCTCCGCGAAATCGAGACCAGCAGGGCCAACAGCGAACGGGTGGTCCTCGCGCACCACCAGGTCCACTTGGTCCAGGCCAATTGGCCGATCCACCACTCCGTGTTGCAGCCGGACGTGACGGTCCGTCCAATCGTGCACCAGCGCTAAATCCACCACGCCACGACGCACCGCGGTCACTGCCTCCTCAGGGTTTAGCTCATAGAGGGTGACGTTGAGGTTGGAGTGCTGGTCGCGCAGCGCCATAGCGGTGGGGATCAGCAGTCCTCGGAAGCCGCTCGGAAAACTAGCGAGCGCCAACTCCCCAGAGACCAAGCCGTCGAGCATCTCCAGCTCCGAGCGGGCACTCTCCTCCAGATCGCGCATCTGCTGGGCCAGGCGCACCAATACTGCTGCGGCGTCGGTTGGCACGTTGGCGCGCCCCCGTCGATGCATGATCGGTTGCGGCACTTCCTGTTGCAGCCGGCTCAATTGTTGGCTCACGGCTGACGGCGTGCAGCCGAGTCGATCGGCCGCACCGAGCACCGTGCCCTCGTCGACCACCGCTTGCAAAGTCAGCAAATGCTCCGGATTAAACATGTAGCAATTCTTACATGAATCGTTGATTTAGTGTGACTTGTCCTTATCCGTCACAGGGGGCAAAGTAGTCATCGCATCACCCGCTGGGGGGACCTAAACCACAGTCACCAACACACAAGGAGCACTCAACATGATCGCTGCAGTTTCACTCGTCGCACTGTCCGCCACCTCCGTCTACGCCCTGGGTCGCAGCCGTCGCACCGCTGGCGCTGGCGTCGACCTCGTCCCGAGCATGGGCCGCGGCGTCAAGACCCTGGCAGACACGGGCGCCAACATGCGTCCGATCGAGCAGCTGCGCACGTAGCTCGTGAAGTAACTCAACGGCCGGTGTCGCGTATGCGGCACCGGCCGATGGCGTTGTCGGGGCGTCCTACTCTTTAGGCGGACCGGAGGGTCGGCCTACTTCCCCGCTTCAGAGACTGCGGCTTGTGACGAAGCGTTGCGGTGACGTCTCCCGCCGGTCAGTTTGCTGAGCCCGCCCGCTACGACGGCCGGGAAGGTGACGAGCGAGGCAAAGAGCGGAACGACCGCCACAATGTCGCGCCATAGGGAATCGAGTGCACTGGAAACAATACTGGCTAACAACGTCGAGGCAATGGCCAAGACGAGCCCTACGGCCATCCACCGAAAAATGAATCGATCGAACGTGACTGTGGGCCCGTCGATAAAACCCCAGATCAAGGCAGCCAGGATGACCGGGCTGAGCAGTAATAAGCCACCGACATCGCCGGTGTTCCCGTTTCCACGAGCGACAAGAAGCACAGCTAACACGACGGTATACAGACCGAAAAGCACGAGCGTGCGCAACAAAACCTTCATAGCCAAAGAATACGTCGGTGAGGGCTAGGTCAGCATTGCGTAGAAAACGATGAGGCTCGGCAATGCCATAGCGCCGACCACCATCAAGGCGATCATGCGTTGGCGTCGGGCGCGGCGTTCGCGCCATTGCTCTTCAGGCTCATCAAGCCACGTGCTCATGGGTCCTCCTCGACAACTGTGCGACGGCAGCACTCTACGGCGGGGAACACCAAGGCACCCCACGAGGGTTCACCTGGCATGCCCGCGCGTCAACGCACACGTCTCCTCCTCGTGGGGGCAGGCCACACGCACCTGCACCTGCTGAGCAACGCACAGGATCTGCACAACGCGGGGTATGCCGTCACGCTGCTTGCGCCGCGAGAGTTCCGATACAGCGGGGTGGCTTCCGGTAGTGCCACCGGTGGGTTGCCGATCGATATTGGGACCATCGACGTCGGTGCCCTGACCGGTGATGGTGGCCCCGCGCAGGGTGTCGACCACCACGCCGGGAGGTTGGTCGATGTCGATCTGATTGGTCATCGAGCGCTGACTGACGGTGGGAGGTGGTTGGATTTCGACGTGCTGTCGGTGAATATTGGCAGCGTTGCCGACCGGCACGACATCGAAGCCACCGACGAGGTGTGGGCCAGCGACGTGGTGAGCGTCAAACCCTTAGAGCAGTTGCGCGACTTGAACTCTCGGATCGCGTCGGAGGCAACCTGTGCGGGATCGCCCGTCCGGGTGACGCTCATTGGGGGTGGCCCCACAGCTATGGAGCTCGCGGGCAACCTTTCGAGCGGAGACGGTGGTGAGGGAGCGCCGCCGCGGCAGATCACCGTGATCGAGGCCTCGGAGA
>JBBSVB010000235.1:0-4447 GCA_038233875.1 Actinomycetales bacterium
ACGGTGCCGGTGAGGTCGACGCCGGGGACCATCGGGAAGGAGCGGATGATGCGCGCTTTGCCGCTCAGTGCCATTCCGTCTTTGTAGTTCAGCGAGGAGAAGTCCACGTCGACGACCACGTCGCCCTCGGGCAGGTCGGCGTCGGTGAGTTGCTCGATGGTGGCGCTTTGTCCGTCGTCGGTCGAACGGATGACGAGGGCGCTGAAGGTGTCGCTCATGATGTGCTCCTGAGGGCGTGGGGTATGACGAGGGCGTCGAGGGCCATGCAGCCGTCGGCGGTGACCGATAGCGGGTTGACGTCGAGCTCGGCGATCAGATCACCGAGGTCGGCGGCTAGATCGGACAGGGCCACCAAAGCTGCCACGACGGAAGCGATGTCGACCGCCTCACGACCTCTGACCCCGTCGAGGATGGGCTTAATAGCGAGTTTGCTGATCATGGCTGAGGCGATCGGGGCATCGATGGGCACCAAGCCCAACTGTCGATCCCCGAGGACTTCGATGAAGATGCCACCGCCAGCGACGAGCACCATGGAGCCGAACTGTGGGTCGGAGACCACGCCGAGGGCCATTTCGACCTCTGGCAGCACCATAGGTGCGACCAGCACCTCCGGGCCTAATCGGGCGGCTAGATCGGCATAAGCCTCGCTGACTTCGGCCGCGTCCGCCAGGTTAAGGACGACCCCAGCGGACTCCGATTTGTGCAGGATTCCGGGGGCTGCGGTCTTGAGCACCACGGGGTAGCCGACATCGTCAGCTGCCGCCAGCGCCCCGGGGAGGGTAGCGACGACCCGGTGCGGCATCACCGGCACGCCGTAGTCGCGCAGCAGGGTCAAACCTTCGCTCTCGGTCAGCGCCTGCGGCTCGCTGAGACGCTCGCGCCACCGTGCGGTCATCTCTGGCGGGGGCGCGGTGGGCGGTGCGATCGTGTTGCGCCGGGTGAAGTCGCGGTAGGCGAGCGCATGCTTAACCGCCAGCAGTCCAGCCACAGTGCCATCGAGCACCGGCACACCCATGTTGGTCATCCGCTTGGCCAGGTCTTGGGATTCGGTGCCGATGTGGTTAGTCAGCATGGCCACGGGTTTGCCGGTCCGCCGGTGCACGTGGCGGCAAATTCGAGCGAAGGATTCGTGAAGGTAGAACCCCGAGCTGAGATCGGCCACGAAGACACCCATGGCGGTGTCCGGGTCGTCCATCAGCGCCTGCCAGCAGCGTTCGAAGATGGTCTGGTAGTCGCGGCCGGTGCCCCACGCGTCGAGGGGGTTGATGGGCTCGAGGCCGTAATCGAGGTGGTCGATGAGCACCTGTGTGGTGTCGCCGCTGATCTGAGCAAAGGGCACCCCCACGTCGTCGGCGATGTCGATCATCAATTCGCGCTCGCCGCCGGAGTCGAAGATGGCCGCAAGCCCGCCCCGTGAGGGTCGGCGCGGGTTGGACAGCAACTGCGTGGTCGATGCCAGTTCGTCGAGCGACTTCACGGACAAGACGCCATACCGCTCGAAGAGTGTTTGGTATGCCGCGTCGTCACCGGCGATAGCGCCGGAGTGGCTGAGCGCAAGATGGGCTGCTTCGGGGGTGCGGCCAGCTTTGAGGGCAATCACCGGGATGTCTCGCTCGGCGGCTTTGCGCAGCGCAGCGACGAATGCGGTCGGATTGCGGACGGTCTCGATGAACAACGCTATGGCGGTCGTGCTTTCCTGCTCCAGCGCGTAATCCATGTAGTCGGATGTGGTGGTGACGAGTTCCTGGCCGGGGGAGATCGCGAGGTTGAAGCGCAACTTTTGGTCATTCCACAGCAGTGCGGTCAGCACCGACCCGGACTGTGCGATGAAGGTGACCCCGCCCTCGGTCAACTCGTAGGGGCGGTGGAAGGGCAGGGTGCGAAACCACCGCTCGACGTTATAGAACCCCATACAGTTGCCGCCGACGATCGGCAGATTGGCGGCTAGGGCAAGGTCGCGGACCCGCTTACGCAGGGGGTATGCCGGGTCGTCGCCCGCCATCGACAGACTGCCTGGGATGACGAGGCCGCCGACCCCGAGGTCGATGGCGAGCCGGACCTGCTCCTCAATGCCGCCGTTAGCCACCCCCAAAACGGCTACGTCGGGCACGCTCGGGAGATCACGCAGGCTGGGGTAGCACGGCAACCCTTCCACCTCGGCATACCTGGGGTTGACGGGGTAGACCGCCCCGGGGTAGCGCGCCACCTCCAGCTCGAGGATCATGTCGTTACCCGGCACGTTGGGCATCGTCGAGGCTCCGAGCAGGGCTACAGAGCGCGGTGCCAACAGACGCTCCAGCCGGTGGGTGCTGCGCGGCGAAGCGCTCGATGGTGGTTCAACGTCCATGCGTCTCCTTCACGTTGGGGGTGGCCTGCGCCGCGAGTGAGGCCTGGGCCTGGTCGCAGATGATGCTGAGGTGGTCGACCTGGGCTTGCACGGTGCCTCGGGCGGCGTGGACGTCCTGATCTTCAATGGCCTGCAGGAGTTGGCGCTGCAGGGTGAGCACATCATCGCGGCTGCGAAACCGGTTGATGATGAGGTTGGTGCTGGGGTGCATGGCTTCGAGCGCGAAGACCATCACGTAGTCCAAGACCGGGTTGTGGGCGGCCTGAACTACGGCCCGATGGAAGGCCACGTCAGCCTCGCAAAACTGCTCGTCGCTGAGGTCTTCCCGCTCCTGGGTCGCGAGGATCTCGCGCAGCGCAACGAGGTCGCCCTCGGTGCAACGGGCGGCAGCGAGGGCGGCACACTCGGCCTCCAGCAGACGGCGGCTCTCTGCGATGTCGGTCAGGGTAAAGATCTGGTGACTGACCAGCAGGGTGGCCGTCGTCCGGAGATCGTTGCGGACTTGCTCATCGGTCGGCACGCTGACGAAGTTGCCCCCGGCGACTCCGCGCTTGGAGCGGATGAGGTTTTTGGCAGCCAGGCGCTTGAGGGCTTCGCGGATGGTGGGTCGCGAGACCCCGAAGGAGTCAGCCAACTCGGCCTCGGTCGGTAGGCGCTCATCGAGGGTGAGTTCGCCGCTGAGGATTTGTGCGCGGATCGCCTCGGCGATCTGATTGGGGAGGCTAAGCGCATCGCTGGCGAACTGGGCTGACACAGGCGTGAGCCTGCCACTGTGACAGCCTCTCCGTCAATAGGTCAGATCTATTCACCGTGAAGCCTTCGGGGCTACGAAGAAATGAAGCAATGATGATGCAGGTATGATGCAGCAATGCGCACCACGGTTGATCTGCCCCCATCGGTGCACAGACGCGCGCTGGACATGGCGCGGCGCCAACACCGTTCACTATCTGCAGTCGTGGCTGAATTGACGCTCAAAGGCCTCGCGCAGGTGGATGACCCTGTCGTTTTCTCGGTCGATAAACACTCAGGTTTGCCCGTCTTGTCGCTTGGCAGAACGCTGCGCTCTGACGAGGTGGCTGACCTGCTGGACGAGGAGTGACACGGTATTTGCTGGATGCCAACGTCCTGATCGCTCTGGTCGTTGCTGAGCACGAGCATCATAAGTCGGCGAGCATATGGGTCGCCGACGCTGACGAGTTTTTAGTGTGTCCTATCGTAGAAGGTGCCCTCGTGCGGACGCTCCTGCGTCTCGGCGAGTCCGGTCACACGGCGCAACGATTGCTGTGCGACGTGCGCGCGAATCCCAGGTGCATCTTCGTGCCCGACTCGATCTCCTTTACCGACCTTGATCTTGTAGGGCTTCAGGGGCATCGCCAGGTCACAGATGCCTACCTTGTCGGCTTGGCGGCAGGCAACGACTCTCTTCTGGTCACTTTTGACCGTACTCTGGCAGATCGGAACCCGTCGTCGGCGCTCTTGCTGGGGTGAAGGCGGCCTAGCCTGAAGGGTCGCTGCAAGGAACGCCAAGTGGCTTTGTTAGTTTTCGCTGATGCAGGCAGACGGCGTAGACACCCAGCACATAGACGTTCTGGTGGTCGGGGGAGGCAACGCTGGTATCGCGCTCGCGGCCAGGTTGCGCAACTCGGGCGTCGAGGACATAGCGATCATCGAGCCCAAGGTCACCCACCACTTCCGGCCCTTGCTGTCCTACGTAGGAGCGGGGCTCTCGAGCACCAAAGAGTTGAGCCGCCGCCAAGAGTCCGTGATGCCCTCCGGTGTTCGATGGATTCACGACGCGGCGGCCAACATCGACACCGAGCGCCATTCGGTCACCTTGGCGAGCGGCTCGGTAGTCACCTACCGCGACGTGGTCTTGACCCCGGGCTCGGAGCCGGACTGGGATGCGTTGCCGGGCTCGGCTCAGGCAATGCTGAGTCCGTCAGCGTCAACCAATTACGTGGTCGACTTGGCACCTAAAACGTGGGAGCTGATCAAGGCACTGCGTCAGGGGTGGGCAGTCTTTACGCTGCCCGATGGCCCCGCGCCGTGTCCTGGCGCAGGGCAGAAAATCCTCTACATGGCGTGTGACTACTGGCGCTC
>JBBSVB010000236.1:0-4423 GCA_038233875.1 Actinomycetales bacterium
ATAGCCAGGACGTCCACGTTCATCCGCATGGCCTTCAACTGCTCCTTGTGCTCGACCCCAAAACGCTGCTCCTCATCGACGACGACGAGGCCTAGATCCTTGAAGCGGACGGTTGCAGCAAGGAGGCGGTGCGTGCCGATCACGACATCGATCGAGCCGTCGGCCAGGCCGGCGATGGTGGCCTTGGCCTCGGCGTCGCTCTGGAATCGCGAGAGCGCCTTGACCACGACCGGGAATTGCGCGTAGCGCTCACTGAAGGTCTGGAAGTGCTGCTGCACCAGCAGCGTCGTCGGCACTAACACCGCGACCTGCTTGCCATCCTGGACCGCCTTGAACGCGGCGCGGACCGCAATCTCAGTCTTGCCGTATCCCACGTCGCCGCAGATCAGCCGATCCATCGGCACCGACTTCTCCATGTCGGCTTTGACCTCATCGATGCTGGAGACCTGGTCGGGGGTCTCGACGAAAGCGAAGGCGTCCTCGAGCTCGCGCTGCCACGGGGTATCGGGGCCGAAAGCGTGCCCGACGGTCGCCATCCGCGCGCTGTAGAGCCGGATTAATTCGCCAGCGATCTGCCGCACGTGGCGGCGGGCCTGAGTCTTCGTCTTTTGCCAATCCGCGCCGCCGAGGCGGTGCAGCGTGGGGTTCTCGCCACCCACATACCGGGTGATCTGGTCGAGCTGATCGGTGGGGACGAACAACCGGTCGCCGGGCTGGCCACGCTTGCTCGCGGCATACTCCAGCACCAAGTATTCGCGGGTGGCACCGGCGACCGTGCGCTGAGCCATCTCGACGAAGCGGCCGACGCCGTGCTGCTCGTGCACCACCATGTCGCCAGGGCGCAGTTGTAACGGGTCAATCTGCTTGCGGCGGCGCGACGGCATGCTGGAGCGGTCCGCTGTCGAGGACGGGCCCGCCTCTTGGCCGGTGATGTCGGCCTCACCCAGCACCACAAGCTTGGCCCCGGGGAGGTCGAACCCGGTGCCTACGGTGCCGGTGGTGATGGTGACTAGGCCCGGGGTCAGGGTGGTGTGCGGTGCCTCGATGCGGTGCGGCACCTCGCGCTCGGCCAACACTTCCGCGACTCGTTGGGCCATGCCTGCACCTTCGAGCACGACCACGGGTGAGTACCCCTGCGACAGCCACGCCACGAGGTCGCGTCCCAATGCGTCGATGTCGCTGCGGTATTTCGGCACGGGGTGCAGGTCGACGGCGTGCGTGACTCGGCCAGTGCTGGATGCGAGGTCGGCTTCGAACTCTTCCAGCTCGGCATCTGCGACAAAGGAGGTCAGCGCCCACCAGGGCCTTCCGGAGGCCAGCGTCGCCTCGCCCACCGCACCAACATCGAGGTATGACGCGGAGCCGAGCATGCGCTCAAGGTCCACCGGGACGGCGTTACCGGCGACGGCGTTGGACCAGCTGGCGTCGAGGAACTCTTGGCTGGTCGAGACCAGATCGTGGGCTCGGGTGCGCACCCGCTCGGGGTCCAATGTGAGCACCCCGGCGTCGGCGGGCAGCACGTCGACGAGTGACTGCATACCCCCGACCAGGGCCGGCGTCAGTGACTCCATGCCCTCGACCGCGATGCCGTCTGCGATCTGGGTGAGCATGTCCGCGACCCCTGGCAGGTCGGAAATGAGCGCGCGGGCCCGCTCGCGGACGGCTTCGGTCAGCAGCACCTCGCGGCACGGCGGTGCCCAGACTCCGTCACTGGCCACCTCGAGCGAGCGCTGGTCGGCGACCTTGAACCAACGGACCTCTTCAACGGTGTCTCCCCAGAACTCCACCCGCAGCGGGTGGTCGTCGGTCGGCGGGAAGATGTCGAGGATCCCGCCGCGCACCGCGAACTCGCCACGGCGTTCGACTAGGTCAACCCGGGTGTATGCCGCAGCGACCAGGTCCTCGACGATCGCCGGGAGAGCCCGTTCGTCGCCTGCTTGGAGCTGCACCGGGGCCAAGTCGCCGAGACCGTTGGCGATGGGTTGAATCAGCGCTCGAACAGACGCGACGAGCACGCGGATCGGACCGTGCCCGGTCGCGCCGTCGTCGGGGTGAGCCAGGCGGCGCAGGATGGCGAGCCGGCGCGCGACCGTGTCGCTGCGGGGACTCAGGCGCTCGTGCGGGAGAGTCTCCCAACTCGGGAAGGTCGCGATGTCGTCCGGGTCAATGAAGTCCCCCAGCTTGCGGGCCACCTCGTCGGCCTCGCGACCCGTGGCGGTGACGATCAGCATGGGCCGTTCTTGGGCCATCGCCGCGCTCAGGGTCGGCCAACCGCCGGGGGTTGCCGAAACGTAGGTGGCGTCGGACGTGCCGCGCCAGGCTTTCAAAACAGCGGCGACGGAGTCTTCCTCGCGAAGCGCCGCAAGGACAGGGGTGGAGTTCATCGCCCGTCAGCCTAATGCCGTCCCACTGGTTGCATATGGCGGTCGGTGCGTCCAAGATCATGACGTGAGTCACCCTGGGGCAATTCGACGATTGGTCATGACTGCGCTGTTCGCCTTTGTGGCGTTCGTAGCCACACCACTGGTGGCCTTCGCCGAAGAGCCGTTGGACCTGCCCGGCCAGGTTTATGACGCTGCTGACGTCCTCGGTTCATCGACCGAAGAGATCCAGGCCGGGGTCGACGGACTCGCTGAGTCCTCCGACCTTCAACTCTTCGTCGCCTTTGTGGACACCTTTGACGGCGCTGGGGACAACAGCGGTGCCGAGTGGGCCGAGGCGACGTATGCAGCCTCGGGGATGGGCGGGAACGATGTGCTGTTGGCGGTGGCCGTCGAGGACCGCAAGTACGGGAGTTACACGACCGAGGACAGCGGCCTGACCCGTGATCAGGTGGTAGAAGTCGAAGAATCGTTTGTCACGCCGGAGTTGGGGAACGACAACTGGGCCGGTGCCGCGCTGGCTGCGATAGACGGTTACGAGCAAGTGGTCGCCACCGGGTCAGCCTCCGATACCCCGGGCCGAGTCCTGGAGGGCGATGACTCGAGCGGCGAATCGTCGTACCCCGGTGGGGACGGCGGGGCTGGACGTGGGTTCTTCGGAGTCCCGTGGTTCTTCGCAATCCCCATCGTCGGCTTCATCGCCTCAGCCTTCTTCAGTCGCAAAGGCAACAAAGCAGCGCGCCAAGCTGGCAAAACAAGCGGCCCTGGAGGATCGACCCCTGAGCCCGAGAGCGCTGCCGGGATCCCGACCCAGCAATTGCAAGAGAAGGCAGCCGCAGCGCTGGTCGCTCTCGACAACGCCGTGCGATCGGCCGACGATGAGTTAAGTTTTGCCCAAGCGCAATTCGGTGAGCAGCGCACCGAAACGTTCGAGACTGCCCTGGCTCAGAGCCGGCAGCAGTCCCAGGAGGCTTTCCGGATCAGAGCAGAGCTCGACGATTCCGTCCCCGAGCCGGAGCCGGTTAAGCGCACGATGCTCGCGCAGATCATTGACGTTGCGGGGGCCGCGAGCGGCGCGCTCGCCCAACACACGACAGAGTTTGCGGACCTGCGCTCGATGGAAGCGCGAGTGCCACAGTTCTTGGCTGACTTGAAGGCCCGCATACCTGAGGTCACCCGTCGGTTGCCTGCGGCGCAGCAGCACATCCGTGGTTTGCAGGCGCGGTACCCCGCCTCTGCGTTAGGCACCGTGACTGCCCACCATGCGCAAGCCGAACGGCTGCTGGACAGCGCCGATGGGTTTATCGAGGCTGGCGAGTTGTCCGTATCGCGCGACGACCGCAGCTCAGCGGTCGCTGCAGCGCGTGCGTGTGAGGCGTCGTTGGGCCAAGCGAGTCGGCTCTTGGATCAGATTGATCGAGCGGGCGAGGACTTGGAGCGCTCAACGGAGGCGCTGGCCGAGGCCATCACGTCCATCACCAGTGACATCACGGACGCTCAGCGCTTGGCTCCTGCCGACCCGTCGGTGACCCACGCTGTCCAGCGGGCCCGCGAGGCTGTCCAACAGGGACAGGCCTCTCGCACCGACGGAGACCCGCTCGCGGCACTGGCTACCTTGGACAACGCCGAGCACGACCTGGACACGGTGTTGGAGTCGTTCCGCGAGACCGAGCAAAGCAGGGACAAAGCCCAACGTGCGTTCACCACGCGCGTGGAGCGGGTGGGTGCTCGACTTCGCAGCATCGACGAGACCATCTCATCCCGGCGAGGTGCCGTCGACAGTGGAGCACGGACTCGCATATCGGAGGCGTTGCGTCTTATCGAGCAAGCCCAGAGTGCGTCGAGCCAGGAGCCCGCGCGGGCCGCTTCCTTGCTGAACCAGGCCGAGCAACTGGGTGAGCGTGCGATGGCCGAAGCGTCCAAGGATGTGGACCGATGGGACGACCCGAGCGGCCCGCGGATCGGTGGCGGGCGGGGGCGGAACCGTTCCAACGGGCTCGATGTCGGGTCGTTAATCCTCGGCGGGATCTTGGCCGGTGGGG
>JBBSVB010000237.1:0-4412 GCA_038233875.1 Actinomycetales bacterium
GGCCGGGTCGGTCTACCGGCACGAACGTCTTTGCCCGGTCTGCTCGGGCGACCTGTGTGACGAGCAGGGAGGCAACGCGGCACCCTTCACGTGCAGGGAAGAAGATGTCATGTCGTGGCCAGACGAACGCTGCGTGGCATTGCAGGTAGCCGAGGCCACTGCTCGCGCCCCAGCAGGACCTCGGGTCGCAGGGGCCGAATGAGGGCCGCGAGGTCCTTGCGGATCTCCTGGTCTTCCAGGATCCCGGTAAGGATTTCGCGGACTAGGAGCGGCCGAAGCCCTGCACGGTGAATGTGTTGAGCGGTCCTGGGCCTGCCAGTAAGGCCGGGACACGCAGTAGCCGCGCTCAGGAAGCTGGTGCAGTGCGCTCCGACCTCAACGTGCAGGACGTGGAGGCCCTCATGGCAGCCTGCATGAGCCGGCCGACTTCGCGTGCAGCGATCACCGACGCCGTCCGCGTCGGTCTGGCCGGCCCCGAGCAGCACCGTGCAGCACGCCACAACCGTGGAGAAATGCGGCGTGCTGCACAAACTGCCTCAAGGAGCCTTCCGCGGCTGCCCTCAGTAGGACACCGAGGGGGCTAGTAGGCGGAAGGTCAACGCGAACCAGGCCACGCCGGCAAGCGCAAGCAACACCAACACGGCTGCGGCTACCCGCCACGGGCCGAGGCGTCGGCGGATCGTGTCGACCACGACCACGGCGGCAGGAACGATTGCGAGGACACCCAGCAGCTGCGGCAGCTGAACCGCCCGAAGCATCAGATCTGGAACGTCCTGAAGTCCCACAGCAGTCATGACGACCCCGAGCCACCCGGCGAGGGCGACCAGCGTCGACAGTGATCCGAGACGGGTGAGCACACGGGCCGATCGTCCGGGCCGCCCGAGAGGTGGGGCTGCCCCGTAGCGACGACGCGCCAGGGCTCCTAGCGGGAGGGCGAGGAGTGAGATGACCAACACCACCCCCGAGGCACCGAGAATGCTCAGCGCGACCGCCTCGGTCTGCGAGGTACTCACCGGGAGCAGGGTGAAGGCCGAGTCGTGCCCGATGGCCACCACCTCGCCGTCCTTGGTCTGCATCGCGATGGTGCTTTGTCCGCCGACCTCCTGCCACACCCACGGTTCGATCTCTCGGTACACGGCGGGATCGGGGGTGCCAGGCCCCGGGGTGATCACGATGGTGCCGTCTTTCTGCGCAGCGATCTGGGTATGACTCATCACTGAGAAAGCGCTGATGAACGTGCTCTCCATAGTCCGCGAGGTTGCGTAGGTGCCCTTGGCAACGGCCGCGTGCTTCTTGGCGCTCGCCTCGGCGACAGGCTCATTTGTGCCGGCGAAGTAGCGGTCGCTGAAGCCGTCCATCAACTCGGAGCGGATGTCGAGCGTCTCAACTCCGTTGGGCCCGGTGCTGTTGAGACTGACGAAGATGCCGACGCCATCGTCTGGATACAAGCGCATGTGGGAGTGGAAAACATTCGTGTCACCGCCGTGGCCGAGGATGCGGTGGCCGTTACGGCTCTCGTCGAACAGGCCGAGAGTCATCCGCGTGCCCTCCGCCCGCGATCCGAGACTGTCAGCTTCGAGCGCGGGCTGGCGCATGAGTTCGAGGGTGTCCGGGTCGAGCACCGCCTGGTCCTTCGGCAGCTCGCCCAACATGGCCAGCATGAACCGGGCCATGTCGGTGGCCGAGGAAGTCAAGGCTCCCGCCGGGGCCGGGTTGATGGTCTCGAACGGCAGCGCCGGCTGTGAGTCGTCCGGGTAGGCCTTCGAGACCCGCCCGGCCAAGTCCTCCGGGAGGGGCTGCGCGAAGCTGGACGACGTCATACCCACCGGCTTCAGGATGTTGTCCTGCACGTACTGCTCGAACGGCACGCCGCTGACGCGCTGCACGATGTAGCCGGCTAACCCGTATCCGTAGTTCGAGTAGGCAGGGGTGGTTCCGGGCTCGTAGATCTGCTCGGGCGGGGGTCGTTGGTCAATAGCCCGAGCAAGTCGGCCTTGCCGCCATCGGGACCGAACATGCCCGAATACGCTCCTCGAAGCCGGGGGTATGCGTGAGCAGGTGACGCAAGGTGAGCGGGGTGTCGAACTCCCGCGGAATCTCGAAGTCCAGGTATGCCGAGATGTCGGTGTCCAGGTCGACCTTGCCCTGCTCGACCAGTTGCATCACCGCGGTGGCGGTGAATACCTTGGAGACCGAGCCGGGGCGGAAGAGGGTCTGTTCGGGATCGACGGGACTGGCCGTACCCTCAGCCTCGGCGCCCAGGTCGCTACTGCCGAATCCCCGCGCAGTCAGCACCTCGCCGTCCTTGACCACCGACACGATGCCGCCGGCGATGCCACCGGTTGCCAGCGCCGCTGGCATCAGTCCATCGAGCCACGCGTTGACGTCAGTCGCGGTCAGCGTGGCAGACCCAGAGTTCCCGTCGCCCGTGGCAGCAACTGGCAACCCGGCGACCGGAGCAGCGACGCTGGCGGCCGCCCCGCCACAGCCCGCCAGCAGCATCGCGACGAGTAGTGCCGCCATACCCGCCAATAATCGGTCGAGTCGCGGCACCTGCAATGGAACAGGTCGGCCGGGGAACTCTAGGACCACAGGACTGTAGGTAATGACGGGCACGACCTCGTTGACCGGGATGACGCCAGCTTTACTGAAGAGTCTGCTCATGTCGCGGATCCTCTCAGGGGAGTGGCCCGCCACCGGCAGGGCACATGGACGTTGAAACAGTTGCAGGCCCTTCTGGCGACACAATGGTGATGTCATAGGACACGACCGCTGGTCGGGTGTAGCCGGGCCATGTTCCGATGATGCAACGACATCCGTCCGGGCAAAAGAGGTGCACTCATCGTGGGACCCGGAGTACCCCCTGAGCGGCCTCCTACCCAACCCAGTAGCGCAGACACGAATTCGCCGGTGCACCAAGGTGTTCCTACCGTCGTTTGAGGAGACGGGCTGGCGGTCCTTTCCGACGACCTACGCCTAACAGGGCGTCACCGGAATAGGTGGGGACACGATGTCGCTGGCACCAGTATGGACATACCCACACGTGAACTCAGCGACGGCACGACCATCCCCCAACTTGGCTTCGGGGTATTCCAGGTTCCGCCGGAGGACACCAAGAAGGTGGTGCTCCAGGCCTTCGAGGTCGGCTACCGGCACATCGACACCGCCCAGATGTACCAGAACGAGCGGGGAGTGGGTGAGGCGATCGCCGAGTCCGGGCTGAGCCGGGACGAGATCTACGTCACCAGCAAGTTGAACAACGGCTTTCACCGTCCGGAGGCCGCGCGCCGCGCCATGGACGAGTCACTTGAGCGCCTCGGCCTGGACCAGGTGAACCTGTTCCTCATCCATTGGCCACTGCCCACCCGGTACGACGGGGACTTCGTGTCGACCTGGCAGACCATGGTCGAGTTGCAGAAGGCCGGCAAGACCGCCTCGGCCGGAGTGTCGAACTTTCAGTCTGCCCACCTCGATCGCATTGTGGCCGAGACAGGTGTCGCGCCCGTGGTGAATCAGATCGAAGTGCACCCCTATTTCGCGAACGAGGGGGCACGGTCGGCCACGGCGCGACACGGGGCGTTGGTTGAGGCCTGGTCGCCTCTCGCTCAGGGGTCCGTGCTGGAGGATCCGGCGCTGGTCGAGATCGCCAACGCCGTCAAACGGACTACTGCGCAGGTCACGTTGCGCTGGCATGTGCAGCGCGGTGACGTCATCTTCCCCAAGTCGGTGACTCCACAGCGGATGGAGCAGAACTTCGCCATCTTCGACTTCGAGTTGAGCGACGCGCAGATGAGCACCGTCGATGGGCTAGATCGGGGCGAGGATGGCCGTACCGGTCCGGACCCGGACACCATGGACGTCATCCCCGAGTGAGGGAAGTTCCCGAATAGCCTGTCCTGATGTGCACCCCGAGATGGCGTGGGCGTGATCATTCATAAGTCTCGGGTTGACCGTGGCTCGATGCGGCGGTGCGGACTACGGTCAAGAACGTGATCGGAGCGCAAAGGGGCCTTCTCATGACGTTCTCCCTAGACCCCGCAGTGGGGGCTGGACTCGCCGATCTCTTTGCCGCGACAGGAGGTGTGACGCGTCCTCCCGTTGGGGACGTCGCTGCCCGACGCCACGTAGTCGAAGCGAGGCAGGTTGCGGTCCACGCTCCGTACCAGGAACGCGCGGTGACCCACCGCTACACACAGACGCGGGACAAGTACATCCTGGCCACCGGCCGGGTGCTGCGGTCACGAGTCACCGTCTCGACGATGCACCGCAGAAGACGTTCTGGTACGGCTTCGGTTACCGAGACGACTACGCCCCCGGGGTGCCTCGGATCCCGGTAGCGTCGAGGCATGGACCCGAAGGCACGACGGCCGTACATGCCTGGGTATGGAGTGGTCGGCCCCAGCGAAGGCACC
>JBBSVB010000238.1:0-4395 GCA_038233875.1 Actinomycetales bacterium
ACTTGCCCACGTTGGGCCGACCCACTAAAGCCACCCGGCGCGGACCGCCGGGGCCATAGCCGCCGGAGCCCACAGGCTTCTCGGGCAGCGCGTCGATGACGGCATCGAGCACGTCGCCGCTGCCTCGACCGTGCAACGCCGAGACGGGCCACGGTTGGCCCAGGCCCAGGGACCACAGCATCGCTGCGTCGGCCTCGGTGCGTTGGTCGTCGACCTTGTTGGCCACGAGCACCACCGGCTTCCCGGAGCGACGCAGCAGACGCACCACGGCCTCGTCGGTGTCGGTCGCACCCACCGTGGCGTCCACGATAAACATGACGGCGTCGGCCAACTCGATGGCCACCTCGGCCTGCTCGGCCACGCGCAGGTGAATGCCGGTGGCATCGACCTCCCAGCCCCCGGTGTCCACCAACGTGAAGTCGTGCCCCGTCCATTCAGCGGTGTAGGACACACGGTCCCGGGTCACCCCGGGGACGTCCTCGACGACGGCCTCGCGGCGGCCCAGAATACGGTTGACCAGCGTCGACTTGCCCACGTTGGGTCGCCCCACGACGGCGACGACGGGCAGGACAGCGGGCCCACCTGAGCCGGCACCGCCTTCACCAGTGTCGCCATCAACGAGCGCCTGATCCTCATCACTGAGGTCGAAGTCGCTCAGACCCGCGCGAAGGGCGGTCTCAACGCCTGTTGCTAGGTCGTCAGAACTCTCGGGCGTCGGTGGTTGTGGCGTCATGAAGCCCCCTGAAGGATACGAACAGTGCGTTTGATGCGGGACAGCATGGCGATCATGCCGCGCATACGCAGTGGTGATACGGCCTGGGCTAGGCCGAAACGGTAGGGCGCATCGTCGGGCACGGCGAGCACCTGCTCGGGCGTCAACCCGTCCAACGACTCGTGCAGGATGCCAGCGAAACCGCGGGTGGTCGGAGCCTCGGGCGGCGCGTCAAAGAAGAGGCGCACGGTCGGCCCGCTCACGCCCGACGTGGTCTCGTCGTTGACCTCAACCGCCAAAAACAGCGGCGATTGGCACTCGTGGACGCGTTCCATCTTGTCGACATGGTCGGCATACCGCGCGGGCAGGTCGGGCAGTTCTTTGCTGAGGTCCAGCAAGAGAATCAACCGGTCGGCCTCGCTGACGGCGTGGAAGTCTTCGACCAGTTCGGCCATGGCCGCAGGCAGGTCCTGGGTGTCCATCAACGCTCCACCGGGACCCGCACGGCGTTGCCCCATTCGGTCCACGAGCCGTCGTAGTTGCGCACGTTCTCAAAGCCCAGCAGATGGGTCAGCACGAACCAGGTGTGTGAGCTGCGCTCGCCGATGCGGCAGTAGGCAACGACCTCATCCGTCGTGGCGAGGCCCTTTTCGTCCTGGTAGATTGCCTCGAGCTCGGCGCGGGTGCGGAAGGTGCCGTCCTCGGCGGCGGCACGAGCCCACGGCACCGAGGAGGCGCCGGGGATGTGACCGCCACGCATCGCACCCTCTTGGGGGTAATCGGGCATGTGCAGCAACTCACCGGAGAACTCCCCCGGTGAGCGCACGTCGACCATGGGCTTGCCCAGATGGGCCAGCACGTCGTCTTTGAACGCGCGGATGACGCTGTCGTCGCGCTCCACCACGGGGTATGCCGACGGGGTCGCAGGCGTGGTGTCGGTCGTCATCGTGTGCCCGGCAGCCATCCAGGCAGCGCGACCGCCATCAAGGAGACGCACGTCGGGGTGGCCGAAGAGCGTCATAACCCACAGGGCGTAAGCGGCCCACCAGTTGCTCTTGTCGCCGTAGATGACCACGGTGGTGTCACGGCTGATGCCTCGAGCGGACATGACCTCGGCAAACCGGGCACCGTCGACGTAGTCACGGCTCATCGGGTCGTTGAGGTCCAAGTGCCAGTCGAGTTTGCGGGCCCCAGCAATATGCCCGGTTTCGTAAAGCAGGACGTCTTCGTCGCTCTCCAAGACCACCAGGTTGGGGTCATCGAGGTGCTCGACCAGCCAATCGAGGGTAACCAGCGCCTCGGGGTGGGCGTAGTCGGCAATCTTGGCGTCGGGGTCGTGGGGCAAACTCATCGCTGTCCTCCGGGGGTGCTGGGTTGATGCTTGGGGTTCGTCTGGGGGCGGCTCGGCGCGTCGATCACACGCAGCACAGCCGCCACAGACTCTTTAAACGTTAGGGGTGATGTGTCGATTCCATGCACGCCGGGGGCGGCCTCGCGGAAGTTCGACACGGTGGCATCGTCGCGGTCTCGGCGGACGACTTGATCGTGGATGTCGGCGGCACCTTGAGCGTCACCGCGGGCCTCTAACTCGGCGCCGCGTCGAGCCAACCGGGACTCTTCACTGGCGCTGAGCAGGATGCGGTGCTCGGCTTCCGGTGCGATTTTTGTGGTGATGTCGCGCCCCTCGACGACAATTCCTGGGCCGTCGAGTCGGGCCGAGGCAATGATCTGCCGTTGAAGGTCCGCAAGGTGGGCCCGAACGAGGAGGTTGGTGGCGACCGCAGACACCCGAGCCGATAGCTCGGCGCTACGCAACGCGTCATCGACGATGTCCCCATCGAGGAGCACGTGGGGATCGAGCGGGTCGGTCACCATCTCTAAGGGTATGTCCGACGCAACCCGGGCCACCCTCTCTCCATCGCTGAGATCAATGTTTTGGCGCAAACACCACAGGGTCACGGCACGGAACATCGCCCCCGTGTCGAGGTAGGTCAATCCGAGCGTGGTGGCCACCGCGCGCGAGACACTGGATTTGCCCGAGCCGCTAGGCCCGTCGATCGCGACGGTAATCGCGGTCATCACATCCCCGCGGCTTTGTGCAGGCCACCGATTTCTTCACGAGTCAGCGCCCGCGAGCGTCCTGGCTTCACATCGCCGAGGCGAACGGGGCCGATTTGCACCCTAGCGAGCGCCAGCACGGGGTGCCCGACCTCTTCGAGGATGCGGCGCACGATGTGCTTCTTACCTTCGTGCAAAACGACCTCAACGACGGCCCTACCGGGCATTGAGTCGATGATCCGGAAGCTGTCGACTGCGACCTTGCCGTCTTCGAGCTCGACACCTGCCCGCAGGCGCGCGCCGATGTCGCGAGCCACGGGGCCCGGCACCTGAGCGACATACACCTTAGGCACCTCGTATGAGGGGTGTTGCAGTCGGTGCGCGAGGTCGCCGTCGTTGGTCAGCAGCAGCAGGCCCTCGGTCTCGGCGTCGAGGCGTCCGACGTGGAAGAGGCGGTCGTTCTTGGCGCCGATGTAGTCGGCGAGTGAGGCCCGGCCCAGTTCGTCGCTCATGGTGGACACAACCCCGAGGGGCTTATTGAAGGCCAGATAGACCATCGTGTCGTCCACGATGACGCGGGTGCCGTCCACATGGATGGTTTGTGTCGAGGGGTCGACACGCACACCGAGCTCGGTGACGATGGTGTCGTCGACCTGCACCCTGCCTTCGGTGATGAGGTTCTCGCACGCACGCCGACTCCCCCATCCGGCGCCGGCCAGGATCTTTTGCAGTCGCACGCCGTCGGGGTTGTGCACGCCGACCTCGGAGCCGTGGGCACGGGGTGCCGAGCCCTTCTTGGGGCTGCCGGAGCGCTTGGGCGCGCCAGCCTTGGTTGGCCCGCCCGCCGCACGAGGGGCACCTGAGCCTCGGTAGTTGCCGGAGCCTTTGGGCGCACCCGATCGGTCGCTGGGCCTACCACGCCCTGAACTGGATCGATCCCGATCGGGCTTTCGGCGATCGCTGGGTCGGGGGCTCACGCAAGTCCTTCCGCTGCAAGGTCATCGAGCACGTCGCTCGATGGGAGATATGGTGCCAGTGGTGGCAGTTCGTCGATATCGTTCACACCCATCCGCTGCAAAAACAGGTCGCTGGTGCCAAATAGCATCGCACTGCTAGGGCTTTCCCCACTCATTTCGGTGATGAGGCCCCGCGCGAGAAGCGTGCGGACGACACCGTCGACGCTGACTCCGCGCACGGCGCTGATCCGAGAGCGCGAGATGGGTTGGCGGTAGGCCACGACCGCCAACGTCTCCAGGGCTGCTTGCGAGAGTTTGGCTTGGGCTCCCCCGAGCAGAAAACGTTCGACGGCCGGAGCGCATTCGGCGCGGGAGTAGATCCGCCAACCGCCTGCATAGCAGCACAGCATGAAGCCGCGTTGTTGCGCATCGTAAGAGGCGCTCAACGCCTTAAGCGCTGCGGCGACCTCCTCGACCGGAACGTCGAGAGCGGTGGCGATAATCGGCTCGGCGACGGGCTCATCGATGACCATCAGCACGGCCTCCAGGGCCGGGCGGAGGCCGGCCAGCGGGATGTCCAGGGTGTCCGTCACGGCTCTGCAATCTCCTCGTGCACCGTCGCGACCGCTGCGGCTTCGGGTGCGTCGGTGGGCTCGTCGAACTCGTCGA
>JBBSVB010000239.1:0-4395 GCA_038233875.1 Actinomycetales bacterium
ACGGCAACCGTGAGCTCAGCGACGGCGGAGGGGACGGCATACCCGCGCGTTTGCTGGCCGTGGTGGCAATGACCGATGTGCTGGGCATTAACCCGCTCGACCCGCGCTGGGCCGGGGCCGCCACCGACTCGTCCGCCCACGAGGTGTTGGACGCGCTGATCACTGCCCGCCTCGCTGACCGCGATACCGCCCGCGCCAACCGTGATTTTGCTGCGGCCGACAGCATCCGAAACGAGCTCAGCGCCCTGGGCATCACTATCGAAGACACCCCGAAGGGCGCCCGTTGGGCGCTCGACTCCTGAAACAGAAATTGAGGTATGCCGCATGCCCGGCAACTCCCAGCGCCGCGGCGCAGTGCGCAAGACCCAAAAGAAGGGTGCCGTCGTCGGCAGCGGCGGTCAGCGTCGTAAGCAACTCGAAGGCCGCGGCCCGACCCCCAAGGCTGAGGATCGTCCGAACCACCCCGCCGGTCGCAGCGCGAAGTATGGCGACGGTGCAAAGTCCGGCGACGCTAAAGCCGGAGACGGCAGGCAAGGCAGCGGCCCGGCCAAGCGTGGTCGCCCCCCGCAGCGCAAAGACAAGGCCAGCAGCGAGATCGTCGCCGGTCGAAACTCCGTCGTCGAAGCGCTGCGCAGCTGGATCCCAGGCACGGCGCTCTACGTTGCCTCGCGCATCGACTCGGACGACCGCGTCCGCGAGTCCATCTCCATGGCCGCCGAGCGGGGCATCGCCGTGCTCGAAGCCCCCCGAGGCGAGCTCGACCGGCTGACCGACGGCGCCGCCCACCAGGGTTTGGCGCTGCAGGTGCCCCCTTACGACTACGCCCACCCGGACGACCTGCTCGACATGGAGATGCCGGGGTTGCCGCTGATCGTGGCCCTCGACAACATCACCGACCCCCGCAACCTGGGTGCGATCCTGCGCTCCGCGGGTGCATTCGGCGCCCACGGGGTCGTGGTGCCGTCAAGGCGTTCCGCCGGGATGACCGCCACCGCCTGGAAGACCTCCGCTGGTGCGGCTGCTCGCGTGCGTGTTGCGCAGGCCACCAACCTCAACCGTGCGCTGGAAAACTACCGCAAGGCGGGCTTCTTCGTCATCGGACTGGATGCCGATGGCGATGTCGAGTTGCCTGGCCTGGCGCTCGCTGACCGTCCGCTGGTGGTCGTGGTGGGCTCCGAAGGTAAGGGTCTGTCGCGCCTCGTCCGCGAAAACTGCGACCAGATCGTGTCGATCCCGATGAGCCGAACCACCGAATCGCTCAACGCCGGGATCGCCACGGCCATCAGCCTCTACGCGATCGCGCAACTACGGGCCTGAGCCGCGTGCGACGCCGCTTGAGTGCAGTGCCGGTGAGTTTCGTGCTCATCGGCGGGATACTGGGCGGGTGCGCAGTTAAGCCCGATCAGTCTGCACCCGATGTCGTCGCGCGCGAAGCCACCTTCACCCAAGGCTTGGAGCTGCTGGACGACGGGACGATGCTGCACAGCCGGGGCTTGTACGGCGAGTCCGGCATCGACATTCTGTCGGCTAATGGCGAGGTGGTCCGCAGCGCCGAGCTTCCCGACGATCAGTTCGGCGAGGGACTCACCGTCGTGCCCGGCGGGTTCGACGACGCGGACAGCGGCCCCACGGCATACCAACTGACGTGGACGTCGGGGGTGGTGCACACCTGGAGCCTTCCCGACCTGCAGGAGGGACCGCCGCTGGAGATCGACGGCGAGGGCTGGGGGCTGTGCTTCGACGAAACGCGGGACGTGCTCTGGCTTTCCGACGGCACGGCAACGTTGCGGTCGCTAGCCGTCAAAGACCTCCGGCCCCTCGGCGAAGTCACCGTCAACGAAGCCGACGATGTGGGCGCGCTGTCGCCGGTTCCCATGCTCAACGAGCTCGAATGTGTCAACGGTGTGGTGTGGGCCAACGTCTGGAAACAGGACGACATCGTGGCCATCGACCCGGCGACGGGGATGACACAACAGCGAGTCAATCTTGCGCCCACCGTGGCACGCGAAGGTGCTGACGATCCGGCGGATGTCCTTAACGGCATTGCGTATGACGATCGTGACCAGTCGTTCCTGGTGACCGGAAAGAACTGGTCTCAGCTGTATCGAGTCGACCTAGGCGCCGACTAACTGGTCATGCGCCGACACCGGGCGTAGTTAGTTGCTCAGCGGTGCTCGGATGGGGATCTCGTCGGTGTCCATGCCCAACACTGCAGCCTCGTCCGGTTTGTCCGGCAGCACCGTGTCGACGTAATCGAGGGCGGCATCCTCGATGGTCATGTCTCGCCCGGCCCGCTCCGACAAATACCACCGGTGCTCCAACAACTCGTGGAACAACTCTGCGGGCTCTAGTTTGGAGCGCATCTCGGCCGGCACCGTGCGGGTGACCGGTTCGTAAATCTTGGACAGCCAATCGTGGGCGACCTGGGCTTCGTCGTCGTTTTGGCGGTCGGTGGCCGCGCGATAGGAGTCGAGGTCGTTCAGCAGGCGGCGCGCCTGGTTTTCCTGTACGTCGAGACCAGTAAGCACCATCATCCTGCGCGAGTGGTAGCCAGCGTCCACGACCTTCGGCTGGATCTGGATGTGAGTGCCGTCGATGTCAGTGGTGATCGCCAGCTCGTCGACGTCGAAGCCGAGGTTGTTGAGGCGTGAAATGCGATCTTCTACCCGCCAGCGGTCGCCCTTCTCGAACCGCTCCGGTGCGGTGAGTTGTTCCCAGAGCAGGTCATAGCGGTGCATGACGCGGTTAGCCGTCTCCACGGGGTCGATACTGGCGTCGAGCAAGTCGCCGGCCTCGAGGTCCATCAGTTCACCGGCGATGTTGCCGTAGGCGATTTGCAGGTCGTGGGCGCGCTGGCCGTCACTCAACTGCGGGTCGATCGAGGCCGTTTCAGCATCGACCAGGTAGGCCGCGAAGTCGCCGGCATCGCGGCGAAAGAGCGTGTTGGACAGCGACACGTCCCCCCAAAAGACGCCGTTGACATGCAGACGCACCAGCAGCACCGCCAAGGCGTCGAGCACGCGGCGGGCCGTGTCGGGTTGCAGGCGTTGGCTGAAGATCGCGCGGTAGGGCAACGAAAAGCGCAGGTGGCGGGTGACGAGGCAGGCGTCGAGTGGTTCACCGTTGACGTCGGTGCGGCCGGAGATCACGGCCAGCGGCTTCACCGCGGGCTGGTCGAGGCGACGCAGCAGGCGCAGGGTGTCGTACTCGCGGCGAGCCAGGTCGGCTTTAATCTCCTTGACGGCCACCACCCGGCCGGACATCTTGACGAAGCGCACCACGTGACGCGAAATGCCTCGGGGTAGGGCGGCGAGGTGGCTTTGCGGCCATTCCTCTAGCGGCACTTCCCACGGCAGGTCGAGCAACGCAGGGTCGGGCCGCGCTGCCGAGATATCGAGTGCCATGAGTTCAGCCTAATCTGCGGAAGTTTCACCGGAGTGTCCTGAGACACCGTACAAAGCCAGGACAGATGGGTGAACGGGTGGGCAATGGGACGCACGCAAAAGGTATGCCGTCCGCTCGGGTGAACGGACGGCATACCTCAAGGTGGTGCTTCAGCTCATGGTGCTTGCGTGCCGGGTGGTGCAGGTCAGTCGTTGATGCGAAGACCCGTCTCGGTGTTGAACAGGTGGATGTGGTCCATCTTCGGGGCGAAGTTGATCGTCTCGCCCTTCTTCGGGGGGGTGCGGCCGTCGACGCGAGCAATGAACGGCTTGTCCGATACATGGGAGCCAGGCAGGTTGCCGTAGATGTAGGCGTCGGCGCCGAGTTCCTCAACGAGGTTTATCTCGACCTTCAGGCCCTTGCCATCGTCGTTGAGGTCCAAGTCCTCGGGGCGGACACCGGCAATAACGGTGTTGCCCGCATTGGCCAGGATGCTTGCGTCGACCGGGAAGACGGTCTCACCGAACTTGATGCCGCCATCGGCCACCGGCAACTCCATCAGGTTCATCGCGGGGGAGCCGATGAAGCCAGCAACGAAGACGTTGTCCGGGTGGTCATACATACGACGGGGGGAATCGCACTGCTGCAGGAAGCCGTCCTTAAGCACGGCAACGCGGTCACCCATCGTCATGGCCTCGACCTGGTCGTGCGTGACGTACACGGTAGTAACACCGAGACGACGCTGCAACGACGCGATCTGAGTGCGGGTCTGGACGCGGAGCTTGGCGTCAAGGTTCGACAGCGGCTCGTCCATAAGGAACACCTGGGGGGAGCGCACGATCGCGCGCCCCATGGCCACACGCTGACGCTGACCACCAGAGAGGGCCTTCGGTTTGCGGTCCAAGAACTCGGTGAGGTCCAGGATCTTGGCGGCCTCTTCGACGCGCTCGCGGATCTCGGTCTTGTTGACGCCGGCGATCTTGAGCGCGAAGCCCATGTTGTCGGCGACCG
>JBBSVB010000240.1:0-4384 GCA_038233875.1 Actinomycetales bacterium
GGTCACGTTGTAGAGCGGAAAGTACTCCTTGTCGTCCTCCAAGACTGCGAGGTCGAGCGCCGGGATACGACCATCGGTAGTGAAGACCTCACCAAAGATGCAGGGGTCGCCGTCGTCGGTCGCGGTGTAGATGACCCCGGTATCGAGTGTGGTCGTCTTGATCGTGTCGGGGTCGAGGTCGTAGGTCTTCAGCATGTTAGGGAATCCGTCGTTGCGGCTGGCGAACTCACTTTCCACACAGAACGACTGGTCTTTCGGCGGAAGGTCTTTCAACTCCGACAATTTCGTGATGCCCAACTCGTCAGCGGTCTCCTGAGCAACGGCGAACGCGTACGTGTTGTTCATCGGGGCCGGCGGCAGCCAGGTGAGGCCGTTCTCAAGGTCAGCATCACGAACAGCGACGTACTGCTCCTGCTCTCCCTTGATCGGGGCCTCGTTGCCGAGGTAACTCAGCCACCCGGTCCCGGTGTATTCGAAGGACATATCGATGTTGCCGCTGAGTAGACCCTCGCGGACACCGTTGCTGCCGGGAGTGTTGCTCTGGTTGGTGACGTCAGCACCGGCGGTGCTGAGCACCGTGGCCAGCATGTTGCCGAGAATCAACTGCTCAGTGAAGTTCTTCCCGGCCACCGTGATCGGCACGCCCTCTAACGAGTCGTACTTCTGGATGGACCCCGGGTTGGCCTCGAGCACCGCACCGTTCGCGGACCGAAGCCCACACCCAGTCGCCGTTATCGCCAGCGTGACCAACGACACCGCGATCACTACAGTCTGTCTGGCCTTGAGGGGGGATTTAGTTACGTACTGCGTACGAGCCTTCATCAGCGAAGTCCCTTCGGGGCTGCGACTATCTCGACAACACGTGCGAGCCAGTCAATGAACAGTGCGAGTGCGGCGACCAGGATGGCGCCGACGTACAACACGGCAGGTTGAGCGAGCGTAATACCCGTGTTGATAGGCGAACCAAGGCCTCCACCACCAATGAAGACGACGAGCGAGGTCGTGCCGACAATCAGCACCAGTGCGATCCGAATTCCGGCGACAATCACCGGCAACGCCAGCGGCAACTCCACCCGCACCAGCGTCATCATGTTGGACATGCCCATCCCACGACTTGCTTCCACCAAGCGAGGGTCGACACCCTGCAGACCGGCCACGGTGTTGGCCACAATCGGCAGGATGCCGTAGACGGTGAGCGCGATGATCGATGCCTTGACGCCCAGCCCGAAGATCGAGGCCGAGATACCGATGAGGCCGATCGCGGGAGCGGCCTGCCCGAACCCGGCGACCGTCATGATCGGGACCGCGAAGCGACGTAGCGGCCCTCGCGTCAAGGCGATGCCCAGGGGCACGGCCACGAGCACCACGATGAGGGTGGCGCTCAATGCGACGACCATATGCTCACGTAACAGCGTCAACAACGGTCCGGCGCTCAGCTGAACCTTTTGGGAGGCGTCAAGGTCGGCGGTTTTCACGTAGACCAGACAGCCCACGACGGCGAGCACACACATGAGCGGCTGCAACGCCCACTGGACCAGGGAGGTTTTGTCACTGGGCCGCGTCTGCGCTTCGACATCACCCTCCATGTCGATCTCGGCAGCTTTAGGACTCATTGAGCGTCCTCCTGAAGATCTTCCAAGGTCGTGGTCGAGGAGACGTTGCCGGCCTGGATCTCGGCCATCGCCTCCATAATCGTCTCGGCCCGCAGCACGCCTTCGAATCTGTTGCGGTCACCGGTCACCACCACGACCTGGTGCTTCGAGGTCAACATTGAGTCCAGGGCATCGTTCAAGGTTGACGCCATGCTCAGAACCTCGAGGTCCTGGTTGCGCACCACTGTGTCGATGCCCCTGGCTGCATCCTCGACACTGACCCAGTCCTGAGGCCGGTCTTTGGCATCGAGCACCATGATGTGTGTACGACCCAATTCGTGGGCCTTGGCGATGGCCGCGTGAGGGTCGGCGTCGAATCGAACGCTCGCCGCCTCATGTGTCTGGATGTCCCGCACCCGGGTGAGGTTCAGTTGCTTCAACGCCGACCCTGCCCCGATGAAGCCGCGAACGAAGTCGTTGGCCGGATTGGTGAGGATCTGTTCGGGGGTGTCGTACTGAACGATCTTCGAGCCGACATCGAGGATGGCGATCCGGTCGCCCAACTTCACGGCCTCGTCGAAGTCGTGGGTCACGAAGACGATGGTCTTCTTCAGTTCGACCTGCAGTCGTAGCAACTCATCCTGCAACCGCTGACGCGTGATCGGGTCGACCGCACCGAAGGGCTCATCCATGAGGAGCACGGGCGGGTCGGCGGCCAACGCTCTGGCCACGCCCACTCGCTGCTGCTGACCACCGGAGAGTTCGCGAGGGTAGCGGTCCTTGTAGATGGAGGGTTCGAGGGAGACCAACTCGAGGAGCTCTGCGACACGAGCGTCCACCCGCTTCTTGTCCCACTTCAGCAGGCGGGGCACCAACGCAATGTTGTCGCCCACGGTGTAGTGAGGGAACAAACCGGCACCCTGGATGACGTAGCCAATACGACGGCGCAATTCGTCGGGGTCCTTGTGGGTGACGTCTTCGTCACCGATCAGAATGCGACCGCCGGTGGGCTCGATCAATCGGTTGATCATCTTCATGGTGGTGGTCTTGCCACAACCTGATGGACCAACCAGCATGACGATTTCCCCGGCCGGAATCACCAGGTCGACGTTGTCGACCGCGGCGGCCTTGGTTCCGAGGTACTTCTTGGAAACCCCGTCAAGAGTGATCTGCTCACCGTGTGCGGCGTGGGAGTCACTGTGGCTAGCTGTGCTGTGAGTCATGGTGTCAGACACGGATACCCCTTGAGGTGGTGGTGCGCTTCACAACGGTAAGCGCGAGGTCGAGAACGATGGCGAGCAAAATAATGGCGACGGTGCCGAGGACCACGGACTCGATGGCGTTGGCACCACCCGTGCGTGAGATTCCGGAGAAGATAAACCCGCCGAGGCCCGGGCCCTGGACGTAGGCGGCAATGGCTGCAATACCCATCAGCATCTGACCGGAGACCCGTACACCGGTCATAATGACCGGCCACGCCATGGGGATTTCCAACTTCACCAAGGTGGTGAAGCGGCTCATTCCCATGCCCTTGGCGGATTCCACCAGAGATTGGTCAACACCTTGTAGACCGACGATGGCGTTGCGCACAATCGGCAGCATGCCGTAGAACACGAGCGCCAACACCGATAACAAGATTCCGTTGGGAATCGCTCCGGTCAGCACACCCAACATGGCGAAGGAAGGAATAGTGAGGCCGACGGCGCTCAAGGAGTTGGCCACGCTAGAACCCGATTTTGATCGGTATACCAGGACAGCGAGCACTACGCCGATGATGGTGGCGAGGAAGAGGGACTGGATCACCAGCCACAGGTGGTACCAGCCGTTAGCGGAGATCACCGCCCAGTTGTCCTGAACAAACGCGAAGAAACTGCTCATTGCGCTCCATATCGTGGAGGGCCAAGGGGGCCCTGGACTCTGTAACGAGCCCCCACGAATGTGATGCACATTACATCCGTCAACACCGGCTGCATAGCCCCTGTGGCACACTATTTTTCGCGGCGTGGTGTCTGACTCTCATGCGCTGAGGAACCAAACCACGCGAGTCTACGTCTCAAATCCATTCACCGCCGACGCTGAAGACGTGGAGTCCACCATGCGACACCTGCCCGCATTGCTCGCCATCCCCTTGCTGGTCACGGCCTGTTCCGGCGAGTCGGATCCCATCAGCGAGACCCCCTCGGCCCCACGCGTCTTCGTGGCCCAAGCCGCAGGACTGTCAGCGTTCTCCTCCTGCGACGATCTGCTCGACTACTACCAGGAGGGTGCCCTCGAGCTGGTCGGGCCCTACGGCTTGAGCGGAAGCGCTGGGTATGCCGAACTCCAAATGATGAGCGAAGACGGCGGGTTTGCGGCGAGCGATTCGGCTGATGGGGGTGGCGATGCGGCTGCTGCTATCGCGCCCGCCGGGGGGTCGGAGGAGTTCTCGGGGACGAATAACCAGGAAGAGGGCGTTGACGAAGCCGACATCGTGAAGACCGACGGGTCCATCGTGGTGGCGATGGGCCAGGGGGAAGTACAGATCGTGGACGTCGTAACTGAAGCCGTGGTCGCGACCGTGTCGGCGCGCGACATCGACCGCAACGCATACCAGTTCGAGTTCTTGCTTCACCAAGACAAACTGGTGGTCCTCAGCACCGGAACCGTTCAATCCGGGTCGCCAGTTCGACCATGGATTGACTCGCTCTTCGGGTCCGAGGAGGTGGCTACAGATTCGGTAGTGGGGCCTACGGGGCAACAGGCCGAGCGCACCACCATCACGCACATCGACATTTCTGACGCGACCGACCCGA
>JBBSVB010000241.1:0-4370 GCA_038233875.1 Actinomycetales bacterium
CGCAAAGATGT
Organism: Actinomycetales bacterium; assembly: GCA_038233875.1. Lineage (GTDB taxonomy): Bacteria > Actinomycetota > Actinomycetes > Actinomycetales > Dermatophilaceae > Ornithinicoccus. The sequence continues at coordinate 12 of JBBSVB010000241.1, forward strand.
GGATCACCAACGGCTCCATTGCCGACGTGGCGATCATCTGGGCGCAGACCGACGACGGGGTTCGCGGCTTCGTGGTGCCCACCGACAGCCCAGGCTTCTCTGCGCCGCTGATCAAGCACAAGATGTCGCTCCGGGCCTCGGTCACCAGCGAGCTCGTGCTGGAAGGCGTGCGCTTGCCCGGCGACGCCGTCTTCCCCGAGGTCCGCGGGCTCAAGGGCCCCCTGTCCTGCTTGAACGAAGCGCGCTACGGCATCGTGTGGGGCTCGATGGGCGCCGCACGCAGTTCGTTCCAATCGGCTCTGGACTATGCCGGGCAGCGGGTTCAGTTTGACCGCCCGATTAGCGGGTTCCAGCTGACGCAAAGCAAGTTCGCGCAGATGTCGATCGAGTTGACCAACGGGACCCTGCTGGCCCTACATCTTGGTCGCCGCAAGGATGCGGGCACGTTGCGCCCCGAGCAGGTGAGCCTCGGTAAGCTCAACAACGTCACCAAGGCCCTTGAAATCTGCCGCTCAGCGCGGACCATCTTGGGTGCCAACGGCATTTCGCTGGAGTACCCCGTCATCCGCCACATGAACAACCTGGAGTCGGTATTGACCTATGAAGGCACGCCGGAAATGCATACCCTCGTTGTGGGCCAAGCTTTGACCGGCCAGGCCGCCTTCCGCTGACCGCGTGCCGTGCCGCGACACACCCGAGATCGACCGGCTTAATCGCGCACAAGCGCAATTAAGCCGTTTTTGGCGGGCGCGTCGTCGGCCGATGACGACCGTTGGCCGGAAGTGGGAGTCGGTGCTCTCAACGGCAACGCCGACGGTGAGGCAGGCAAACTCAGGTGGCAACGGAACGCCCGGCCTCCAGAAGGGGCCGGGCGTCGAAACAACGGTCCTAGCCGACTACTGGGGATCGCCCTGGTTTTGCGGCATACCCCGTTGCGCCGCAACACGGACCATTTCGTCATGCGCTTCTGGCCCTGCCCCGACGTGCGGGATGCGGAAAATAAGAATGAGACCGGCCAGGGCCCAGCCGCCGAAGATGGCCCACTCGTACGGCCAGATCAACGCTGCTGGCATCGTCGGGAAGTAGAGCACCCCAACAGCGGTCGCCAGAACGATGGCAATCACACCGGTGGTGACACCGCCGGGGGTGCGGAACGGACGCTCCATGTCCGGCTCGCGGTAGCGCAGGACGACGAAACTGATGGCCACCATGACGAAGGCAATGATCAGGCTCACGCCGCCCGCATCCACCAACCACACGAGCATCTTGCGGCCAAAGAGCGGCGCCAGGATAGACAAGCCGCCGATAAACAACAGCGCGTTCTTGGGGGTCTTGTACTTCGGGTGCAACACGCCAAACCAGGCGGGTAGCATGCCCGACTCAGCCATGGCGTAGACGAGGCGGCTAGCCCCGATCAAGAACCCGTTCCACGAGGTCAAAATGCCAGCAATGCCGCCGAGCACCAAGATCTTTCCCATCGCTGCACTCCCCCACAGGGCCTCCATGCCGTCAGCCACCGCAAGGTCAGAGTTTTTCAGGTCGGCGGCTGGCAGCGACGAACCGACGGTGAGCATGATCATTACGTACCAGCTGACCGCCGCCACCAGCGACACCAGGATCATGATCCCGATCTTGCGGTGGGGAAGGTTGATCTCTTCGGCGGACTGGGGAATGACGTCGAAGCCTACGAAGAGGAACGGGGTTGCGACCAGCACCCCGATGATGCCAGCGGTCCCGCCGGTGAACCACGGGTCCATCTGCGAGACGCTTCCCCCCGAGAACGAACCGAAGATCAAGGCGGCGCCCACGGCCATGAGGAACACCACGGCAATCGTCTGGAAAACTGCAGCGGCCCGCACCCCTCGATAGTTCAGGTACGTCATCACCGCAGCGGCCACCACACCCACAGCCACCCACGACAGGTAGACGTCGTACTCAGCAATGGTCCACAGTTTGACCGCCAGCATGTCTGGGAAAAGAAAGAGCATGGTCTGCGGCAACGCCACGGCTTCAAACGCCACCACTGACACGTAGCCGAGCACGAGGAACCACGAACACACAAAAGCCGAACGCGAGCCGATGGCCCGAAGAACGTATTGATGCTCTCCACCCACCTGCGGCATGGCCGAGACCAACTCGGCATACGTCATAGCAATGAACCCCATGACGATCCCGCCCAGCACGAAGGCCAGGGCCGCCCCCATCGTGCCCGCCCCTTCGAGGAAGCCGCCGGTGAGGACACTCCAGCCGAAGCCGATCATCGCCCCGAAGGCGATGGCCAAGACATCCCACTGCCCCAGAACCCGGTTGAAGTCTGCTTCGGTCGAGGGCTTGACTGAGTTGGACATGGGACGACACTAGTGGCTCAGGTCACACCGACACCAAGTTTTCTAAGCCGTTCTCGGGCGTGTCTAGCGAATGTTGTACTGATCCCCGTTCGGCGACGTCTCCAGAAAGCACAACACGAACACGACGATGCTCAGACCCACGAAGTTCAGCAGGTAGAGCCAGCCACTGAAGCCTGCATCATGCAACCTGCGCACGGTCACTGGCGTGCCCGAGTTCATGGGGCCGGGACGTGCGCACGGAAACTCGGCATGCCCACAGAACTTAGACTTGCGGGCGTGAACGACGACACCCGCACCGACCATGACACCCTGACCGCCGACTCCTCACGCTCTGAGGCTGGATGGGGAGCTGTTGCCAATGCCCAATCCCTGCTACCGCAGGGGCAGGAGCTCATCACGATCGACAACTGGCAAGAGTGGCCGACCCTGCGGCATTCGTTCCAGCACATGCGCGAGATTATGCCGAGCCACGTCATCAGCGCATCGGCCTACCCGACCGGATTCTCGTATGCCGACTTGCCTTGGGCCGTAGGCGGTGTGCCGGTAGGGGCTCGGGACGGACAAACCGTCAACGAGATTATCGAGAGCACCGAGACCGACGGATTTCATGGTGCTTCACCGCGATCAGGTCGTGGACGAGCGTTACTTTGGAACGATGGGTCCACGGCACCCACCACTTGGTGATGTCAATGTCGAAATCGATCGTCTCCTGCGTCGCAGCCACCTTGGTCCGCGACGGCGCGCTGGACCCCGACGCACCGATCGAGCGTTACATTCCGGAGGTCGCCGAGTGTGGGTATGCCGGGGCGAGCGTTCGCGATCTACTGGATATGCGCTCGGGGCTTAAGTTCGCCGAGACCTACCTCGACCCAGACTCCGAAGTGCGGACCATGGAGCGGTCTATGGGCTGGGCACCGCGCGGCAGCGACGATCCCGTCGGCATGTATCCCTTTATCCTGACCTGCACTCAAGATCGACCCCACGGCGGAACGTTCGAGTACCGCTCGGTCGAGACCGACATGCTGGGCTGGGTCTGCGAACGCGCGGCCGGCACACGGATGGCCGACTTGGTGGCGGATCGAATCTGGCAGCCCATCGGTGCCGAGTATGACGCCGAGGTGTCGGTCGACCCTTTGGGTTCAGCCATTCACGACGGCGGGATCTCAGCCACCCTGCGCGACCTTGCGCGGTTCGGGCAGATGCTGCTGCACTCGGGGACTGCCGCAGAGCACGCCGGAGTGCCGAGTGCGTGGATCCACGACACGCTCTACCCACCGGTCGATGTTCGCGACGCTTTCGCGGAATCAGACAACGAGCCCTACCTGCCCGGCGGCTGGTATCGCAACCAGTTCTGGTGCATCCCGGGAGACAACGGTCCCATCCTCATGGCACTCGGCATCCACGGACAGATGATCTTTGTGGAGCCGAGCACCCAGATGGTCGGCGTCAAGCTCTCGACGTGGCCCTACCCGCAGGACGCCGACCGACTGCTTCCCACGATCGAGGCCTTCCGGGCGATTGGCCGCGCCCTCAACCAGCCGTCTTAACCTCGCCCGCCAATTCTCACCCGCTACTTCAGTAGCGCGAAGAACGGTTGCTGCAACGGCTCTGCAACGGGCTCGAACGACTCCACCTCGTAGAGATCGTGCAGACCGTCGATGAAGTGCCGACATAGATCTATGAGTTGCCCATCCTCGGTTTGCATCCGCGTCTTGCTGACCAGGATGCCGAAGTCAGCGCCCTTGTAGAGGTATGAGCCGGGTCCGCCGACCCGGAGGAAGAATGCTTCGTCGTCCGAGACTAGGTAATGCCAGTCCAGGGTGTTCCGCTGGTATTCGAGTGTGCCGTCGGGGCTGATGTGATAAATCCCGGTGCGCGGCGCGGACGTGATCATCGCAATGTCGGTGCGCGAGGTCTTCAGAATTAGCTGGCTCCAGACATCAATGGAGGCCAGTTCGTCCCACCGCGTGTTGATCTCGGCGGTATCAATGGCGTAGTCCACGTCCAAGTA
>JBBSVB010000242.1:0-4361 GCA_038233875.1 Actinomycetales bacterium
CATCGTGATGGACGTCGAGGTCAAACCCAAGAGCCTCGTCGTCCGCCTGCCGACCAAGACCTAGTCGTCATCGACTCTGAGGGTACTGACGTCGTCCAGAGACACATTCTCTACGACCCCGCCATCTTTGAGCACAACCTTGAACAGTAGATCGGGAAGTTCGCTCGGCGGGAAGGACGTACTTCCCCACGGCCACCAAGCCAGGAGGCTGCCGTCGAGAAGGCTGGCTTGCACATCGAATCCCTGGGGCGTCGTGATGGTGACTGAGGCAACCTCGTCACCCAAGCGACCGGTCAGGATCGACACGTTTGACACCCTCCTCCACCCATCGTCGCTGCTGGATGAGTCGTAGCCCGTCACCACAATCTCGTCCGCGGTCATGGCCACCGGGGTTTGCTTCTTCAGGCTGTAAGCACCATCCCCTCCTTTCCCATCCGGGCCGACAGTCTGCGAGAGGCACACGGATTCATACCCGTTTGGGCTCTCGCCAAGCACAAGCGAGTACCACCCCCGAGTCCCAGCCATGATCGGCTCGAGCTCTGTTTCCTCAACGGAGCGACCCATGTCAGCCACCAGTGGCCGGCTCCACCATTCTCGGCAGGTAGCTGCGGCCGGGCCTTCGACGTCAGCTGTGATACCCGTGGGGTATGCCGTCCAGGATGCGTAGGCGCTCTCACCGGGGTCTCGCACAGTGATTTCGGCTGCGATGTCTTCTGCGTGGCCGACGTCAACCCTGCGCTGAATGAAGCGCAAAACGTCGTTGTATGCCGCTGCGTAGGTCACCCGGAAGGTGTCCTCCGCGGGGCGAGAGTGCGTCATACCCCTGTCATGTCCGGCAGCGTCATCTTTGTTTCAGCAGCACTGTTTCAGATCAAGATCACTCAGCGTTGCCGGAGCGAGCCGCGTCGAGGGCGTGGCGCTCCTCGGGGCTCAGCGTGACGTCGCTCTTGCCGCCCACGATGCCTTTGGCGTAGGTGCGGCTCTCGCTGCGGGCGTGGATCGAGCTCAACACCATCCCGTCGCCGCGGTCGTCGATGATGGCCGCGCTAAACGACATCCGCCCACCCATGTCCCCAAACGCGTCGTAGCGCACCACAGCAATGTGCTGCAGGCCCTGCTCCAGCCCACCGCGCAGCAGGGCAACCGACGATTCCAGCGCAGTGATGCGCGCCCGCTCCACCCCGAGTGCCTTGGACTGGGCCGAGAGCACCCCCGTGACGTCAACCTCACCGTCGCCCCAGATCACGGCATACCGGCGGGACATCTCGGAGTACTTGCGGCGGTTGCCGATTGCGACCAGCAGCGCGATCAGGGCCAGCACCGCAGCGCCGATGGCGACATAACTCAGCAGATCCGTCGACATCACGCCCCGACCCTATGCCGAAGGCGCGCATGCCACCCACTGCCGACGCACTCGGAGGCCAGGTCGGTCACCCGGCCGCATTAGGGTTTGCCCGTATGGCGCAGAGACGGGTGATCGCAGCGGCCGTAACTCTGCTGCTGTTCACCCTGGGTGTGCTCGGGTTTACGGCGTCTCTCGGCACGCCGAATGCGACACCTGGCGCTCCCGTCGCGGGCGACCGAGATTCCCAGCCGGTCAACCGAATTGTGCTTATCGGGGTGCCCGGCTGGTCGTGGTCACAGATCTCTGACGGCACGCCCACGCTGGCCGACATGGTTGCGGGCGGTGTCAGTGGCTCCTTAGTGGTGCGCGGCACCTATCCGGTGACCTGCCCGGCCGACGGTTGGTTGACCCTCGGCGCTGGGCAGCGGGCAGCCCTCGATGAAGGCGACGACGCGAGCCGGTGCGCTATCGACCCGGCGACGCTCGTCGAACCAGCCAAGCGTCGCGCAGTCGTTGCGGACATGACTGCGTGGCAGACTGCTGCTGAAGAACGGCCGATCGTCCCTGCCCTCGGTGCGCTCTCCGACGCCCTAGCCACTGACGACATGTGCGTCGCTGCCTACGGCCCGCTGGCGGCCCTCGGTGCCGCCGACTCCACGGGTGCGGTGACCCGCTACGAAGCGGTGACTCTCGCCACGATCGAGGAAGCGCGGACAACGCCCGGCCAAACCAAGTGCGCGGTCGACCTCATTGACGGCTCAAGCCTCACACCTGCCGAGCTTGATGCCCAGGTCGCCGTGGTGGCCGAAGGGCTGGAAGACGACACGTTGCTCATCGTTGCTGGGCTGTCCGACGATGCTCGGATCCCTGCTTTGCACCCCGTAGTGATGTCGGGGGCCGCTGGTGGCACCAACACTCCGCAAGCACTGTGGTCAGCGAGCACCCGGCAGTTCGGGCTGATCCAAACGACCGACCTGACGTCCACAATCCTGGCGAACTTCGGCATACCGGAGCCTGAAACCGTCTCCGGTTCTGTGATCACGAGCGCCGAACGCGATGGGGCCGACCCCCTGGAGACCAACCGCAACCTTGTGGCCGCTGCGACGCTGGCGCCTCGTGTCCTGCCAGGGTTTGCGGTCGTGGTGGGCAGCGTGTTGGCGCTGTGCCTCGTGGGCAGCGCCGTGTGGGCACGGTTCTCCGTCTACCCGCAGGGCGGTGCGCTCGCTCGATTGGCGTTGGCGGTCAGCGGCTCAGCGGTCATGGCTTTGCCCGGTGCGGCCTTCGCGGCATCACTGTTGCCATGGTGGCGAGGCGGTGCCAATCCGGGCACTACTGACCCGGCGGCGGTCGCACTCATGGGCCCGACGCTGGCGCTGGTCGGGGCCACGGCACTGATCGGCGCCGTCATAGTCGGTCTTGCGTGGGGTGCGTATGTCCTCGTGCCGCACAGCCTCGTCCCGGTGGCCGTGATCGCGTCAGCGACGATGCTGGTGATCGGGGTCGACGTCCTGCGTGGTGGCCGCCTGGGCCTTATCTCGGTGATGGGCGTGCTGCCGGTGGCGGCCGGGCGGTTTTACGGTATGGGCAACGTGGCGTTCGGGATCTTCTCGGCGGCCACGCTCATCCTCGCGGGGTGCATCGCCTCCATGCTGACCCGTCCGGGTCATCCCTTCCGCTGGCTCGCCGTCGGCTCCGTGGTGAGCCTTGGACTCACCGCAGCGGCGATCGACGGCGCGCCCAACTGGGGCGCCGACTTCGGTGGGGTGCCGGCCACGCTCGTAGGCACCGGACTGCTGGCCACGGCCGCCGCAGGTCGCAAAGTCAAGGCGTCTCTGGTGCTGCTCTTCCTGGTGATCTCGGTGGCGGCCGCCGCCGTGGCGATGGTCGCCGACTGGCTGCGCCCTCCGGAAGATCGCACCCACCTCGGCAACTTTGTGGCGGCCGTGCTCAACGGCGAGGCGTGGCAGATCGTGACCCGCAAGCTCGACCAGAGTGTCGGCATACTGTTGGCGTATCCCGCCTCGTGGCTAGCCGTCGCCGCCCTCGGGGTGGCGATCTACGCCGTGGCGGCACCCAGATCTGCGTTGTCTCACTCGCTGCGTCCGCTGTGGGACCAGCCGCTCATGCACGCCTGCGCCACGGCACTGATCGGTGTGTGGCTGCTCGGGTGGGTGCTGAACGACTCGGGCATTTCGGTGGTCTCGCTCGGGCTTATCGTATCCGCCGGGGCAGCGGTCGCCGTCGCAGGGCGAGGGCGATCCAGACGTCCCGAAACTGTCTAGCTCGGTGCAGTTGTGAGCGCCAGTCCTTGCCCGTGACCCGGTGCTGCAAGGGACACTTGACCTCGGTCACCCTGCCCCCCGCTATGAGGACGTCGATGGTCAGCGCCACTTCGACGCCCCAGCCACGAGCCAGCGGCATAGCCCGGTCGAGAGAATGCCGACGCACGCACCTCATGCCGCTCAAGGGTTGAGTGGGACGCCAACCCGCCACATCCTCAATACCTTGCGAGGCGAGGCGCACCACAAACCCGTAGCCGCCACCGGGACGGCTTTGCGGCGGCAAGACCGCGATGGTCATGTCGGCCTCACCCCTAAGCACCGGCTCGCACAACACGCCTAGGGCTGCGGCGCTCTCCTCGAGGTCTGCGTCCACAAACAGCACGGCCGCTTCTGGGTGCGCGGCCTTGGCTGCGGCAGCGCCGGTCATCATTGCTGCTGCCTTGCCTCGGTTCTTGGCGTGCCGCTCGACGTGCGCCCCGTGCCGTCGCGCGATCGCCGCCGTGTCGTCGGTACTGCCGTCGTCGACCACGATGATCGCCCCCACTTGGCTAACCCCAAGCTGTAGGTGATGCAGGGTCGAAGCAAGGCGCTTCGATTCATCCTTTGCGGCAATGACGGCCACCACCCGGACTGGTTCTTGCGTATTCATCTTTAGCGCAGCGTGACCTGACGGCTGATGATCCCACTCCGGGCCCGCCGCTCGTCTACGTTCAGGGGCTCGCTGCTTTGCAGAG
>JBBSVB010000243.1:0-4352 GCA_038233875.1 Actinomycetales bacterium
GACGCCCTGATCGCCTCGGCGCTCAGCAACGAGGGCATCGACGTGACCTACTCGCAGGACCTCGACCTGATCGAGGGTGCCTCCGGCCAGTCCGACGGCCCGCTCACCTCGCTGCCCGCAACGGCTGGCATGGTGCTCGCGCCCGACGGCTTCTTCACGTTCCTCGACGGCGGCACGATGGACCTCGGCACCGAGATCCGGGACCACAACCTCAACCGCCAGAACAAGGTCGCGGCGTTCGCCGAGTCCTACGAGGGCCTGATGGCTCGCGGCTGCAACGCCAAGGCGCTGGATCTCCCCATCGAGATCTGCGACAACGCCGCCTGCCCGGTCTGATCATCCACCACTGACGGAAAGGAGAGGCCCTGATGAGTCTTCTCATGGGGGGCGTCGAGGTCGAACCCGACACACGCCCCGGAGGTCTCGGCATCCTCGATGCCGCACTCCCTGCCCCGCAGGGCTGGATGCAGGGTCTCTCCATCCCGTTCTACGGGTGTGGCGAGCCGGTTCTCCAGGATCGGTGTGCCACCTCCAACGACGAGCCCAACCGGACAGGCGTCGCGGAGTTCCTACCCTACGGAATCTCGCAGGGTGCGACGTGCAGCAGCCTGTCCCGGCTGGACCAGAAGGCACACGCCGAGGGGCGGCTCGACTCCACCACGGAGTGGGCCGTCGCTCGGCAACTCGCGACCGACGCGCTCAACCTCGGGACGCCCTCGTTCGCCGACGGCACCAGCCTCGGCGTCATCGCGGATGGGGACTTCACCCACGCCGTCGGGGTGCTCGAGCAGGCGGCGGCGAACGCCGGGTTCGGCGCTCAGTGGTGGCTCCACGCCCCCATCCTGGCCGCGTCGTACCTCGCTCGCTACAACCTGATCGACAACGATGACGGCTCCTCGCCGTCGAACGCTCGCTGGGTCATCAGCCCCGGCTACCCGGTCCAGGGAACCACCACCGTCCGTCTCTGGGCCACCGGCCCGGTGTGGGTCGGTGTCGACGAGCCCTTCGTCATCGGCGACCTGGACCGCACAAACAACGATGACACGGCGTACGCGGAGCGGAGTGCCATCGCGGCCTTCGATCCCTGCGTGAACCTGTTCATCGACGTCACCGTCCCCGTCAGCCCCATCGTCGGTAGCGCGTGATGAACACCGTCCCGGCCAGTCCCGTCATCGGAAGCGAGTAACCCGTCATGAAGTGCACCACACCCGATCTGGGCCGAATCAAGAAGATCGGCCTCTTCCTCGCCGACGACTGCCTCAACCCGCTCTACGGCGCGGCGGCGGGCTACCTCGACGACTGTCCCGCAGCCTTCGAGAGCAGCGACAACATCGACGACGGTGAGGAGTTCACGCGCCGCTGCGCCGACGGCTCCATCAAGCGCTACATCCCCGGCGTCAAGAGCCTCCAGTCCATCGAGGTGAACATCGACCTCCACTGGCTCGACCCCGAGTGGATCGCCACCGCTGGCGGTGCCACCGCGATCGAGCACGACACCGAGGTCATCGGCTGGGCCGACGGCACCAGCGACCGCTTCAACATCGTGGTCGTCGTGTGGCAGGAGATCCTCGGTGAGTGCGGCGGCGGTGCGACCGGCGACTTCGTCCGGATCTACCCGCTCAAGGGCGCGACCGTCACCGAAGAGGGCACCCCCGGCTCGGAGGACAACTACGTCCGCATCACCGGAGAGACCACCAACTCCAGCAACCTCGGGCTCGGCCCGATCCCGCTGGCGCTGGACACCATCACCGGCGAGACCGAGTGGCTCTCCAACGCTCTGCCGGACGGCCAGCACCGCTACCGCTTCGTGGGCGGCTCCGCTCCCGAGGGCTGCGGCGCGGTCACCACGGTCGACCCCGGTTCCGCTGGCTCGGCCTGATAGGGGGGCACGGTGGTCTTCCTGAGTGAGACCTCGTGCCCTTGGCCGGTTGACGCCGAGGGGTGCGGGCTGGCCGATCTTGATCCTGAGAACCCGGTCTTCATCGCATCCCTCGCGACAGCCTCGTCGATCATGACGAGGCTGTCGGCGTACACGGTCGGGCTGTGCGAGGCAGAAGTTCGTCCGCTCCACATGTGCCGCGAGTGCCGCTCGTGGTGCTGCGGTGGAGCGGACTCCATCCATCTCCAGGGTCCGTCACGCATCTCGGTCTGGGACGTCACCCGTGTTCGTCTGGGCGCGACCGAGTACGAGACCACGACGTGGCGGTTCGACCGTGAGTCGCGAATGCTGTACCGCGTCCCGCCGGACGTCTGGCCGAAGAAGGACGAGAAGTGGTCAAACGCGGGCGAGGGTGAGGCCTTCGTCGTCGACGTGCAGATCGGCACTCCGCCGGACGCGTGGGCGCTGGACGTGGTGGCTCGGCTGACGAAGGAACTCTATCTGTCCTGCACGGGCACGAAGTGTCGCCTTCCGTCCAACGTCACCACCGTCACTGCTCAGGGGATCACTGTCCGCCTCCGAGACAGGGAGATCAACACGTTCATCCCGGAACTCGGCGCGTGGGTGGCGGCTGTCAACCCGCACGGGGCTCGCCTGCCTGCCACCGTGTTCAGCCCCGACATCGCTCCGAGCCACAGGGGCGCTCTGAGCGCGTCGGGGGGCTGTTGTGGCTGACCGGCTGGCCGTAGTGGCTGAGACGCTTCTGACGTGCGTTTCCGACGCGCTCAGTGATGACCTGCGCCCGGTGTGCAAGGTGTACCAGACCCACGGCACCCCGGTCATCTTCCAGTGCTGCGAGTGTGAGGAGGGTGGCGAGGGTGCCAACGGTGAGGTCAGCATCCACTTCCGTCGTCTGTACGATGCGGAGTCGTCCACTCTCGACGAGGTGCGTCGGGTCCGTCCCTGCAAGGGCGGGGTCACGGCGGCGCAGTTCCGGATCGTGCTGGCCCGGTGCCGTCCGATCATCGACGAGAAGGGCGAGATCCCCTCGCCCGAAGACCTCACCGAGCACACACAAGACCAACTCCGTGACATCGAGTTGCTCTGGCAGTCGCTGGCCTGCTGCTCGGGTCTGAACCTCCGTATCGACGACGTGAGCGCTGACCTGAGCGACCCCGGCACCTGCTCGATCATCTACGCTGACATCACGGTCGATGTGTCCATCCCCGCGCTTCCCGATCCAGGTTCTGCCTGATTGCTACAGTGACGGCACCGTGGGCCGAAGGTTCTCCTCTAGTTCTCTCCGGCCCACGGCCTGTCGCTAGAACAAAGGAGAACAGCGATGACGAACGAAGTACGCCGTGACGTAGTCAAGTTGGGCCTCGACTTCCGGGCAATCCCGGTCGACCTCGGGGACGGCATCGAGTGGGAGTTCAACCCGGACCCGTCTGCGGAGCAGTGGTCCACGCTGGTGAACGCTCTCAAGGGGTTCACGAAGTTCGAGGACGACGACTTCGGAGGTGACGCCTTCAAGGAGGCTCTCGCCGGCTTCACGAAGGCGATGTCTGACATGATCATCAACGCGGAGCAGCAGGTCGCGTGGATCGAGAAGGGCTACGGCCTCGGCCCCCAGCAGGCGATCTCGGAGGCGCTGATGGGCATCTGGACCGGTTTCCCTACGAAGCAGCCCTCGCCATCTGGGAAGGGGTCGAAGCGAACTGGATCTCGCTCGTCACGTCCTGGAACCTCAGCGGGGTCCGCTGGAGGGAGTTCTCCTTCGTCGAGTTGATCTGGGTGGCGCACACCACCACCCTCCAGCGACTCAAGGAAGACAAGCCGCAGCAGGTTCGCATGTACCTGAACCAGACCAAGGACTACACTGCTCTCCGTGAGTGGGACAAGTCTCAGATGAAAGACAGCAGCGACAAGTAGGGAGGTGGGTTCCATGGCAGGCGGTGTCTACACCGGAGGCGGCGCGACCGTGGTCATGGACCCACCTCCTGTCGTCTACGTCAAGGTGTTCCACGAGGGCTCTGGTCCCGCACGTCACCTCGGTAAGAAGGCCGATGCCGTGGCGATTCTGGCTCGCACGATCGCCCCGAAGCGGACCGGCCTGCTCGCCGACAACATCTACGTCAGCCGGAACCGGAACGAACTCGGCCAGTACGCCTTCGGATACAAGGTCTACACCCCGATCTTCTACGGCGGCTACGTCCACGAAGGAACCGGCCCCTCACCCCGCTGGCCGGAGACCCGCGCCAAGATGCGGTGGACCGGGAACGCAGGCGAGTTCGTGTACCGCGACTTCGTCATGCACCCCGGCACCCCCGCCAACCCGTTCCTCACGAAGTCGCTCGTTGCGATGGTAGGCGGCTGAGATGGTAGCGATCGGCCCCCGCGTCGGTGGAGCACACGTCGACGTTAACATGAAGTTCGACGAGAAGTCACTCGCTGCCGTTGGGAAGCGGATCCA
>JBBSVB010000244.1:0-4349 GCA_038233875.1 Actinomycetales bacterium
AGGTCTTGGAAGCCTTCGAGGTTGACGATAACGGTGTAGTCGATGGGTTGCCCGATGACTTCGGACAGCACCTCGCGAGTGGCCGTCGGGCCGGGGGTGGGGTCGTCGAGGTACAACTCTGGGCGGGCTTCGGCCAGTTGATCAGCCTCGGTCCAGATGGCGTTCATCAGACAGCCGTCACCGCAGTTATAACCGTTGGGCCAGACTTTCGAGAGCGGGTTGTCTTTGGGGATCGGGACTTGCTCGAGGTTACGGGGGATGCCGAACAAGACGGTGTCGCCGGTGGTGGTGTCGATGCTCGCGATAAGCATGCTGTCGGTGCGGGTGCCTTCGCGGGTATCGCCAGCGTCCGAGCCCAGCAGGAGCACGTTGACGCGTGGCGTGCCCTCCCACGGGTTGTCATTCTCTACGTCCGGGCCGGCCAGCGGCGAGCCGTCACCTGGGTCTTGGCGACCGATGAAGATGCGATCCACCGCGCTGGTGTGCGCGTTGACGTAGAACCAGCCAACGGCGGTCGGTGCGGCCAGCACGAGGCACATCAGGCCGGTGAAGGCAGCCAGGCCAAACCGCTGCCCGGACTTGAGCATCGTGGGCTTGCTAGTGAGCGCGGTGAGGGCCACGGACCCCATCCAGATGACGACCAGGACGGTCGAGGCGATCGCGACCTGCGTCAGCAAGCGGGGTCGGGCACCCAGGTCGAGAACCGAGGCTTCGGCCCCGCGGCTGATCACCCAGACGGCCAGGGCGACGACTGACAGCAGGGTGATGGCAACCATGGTCAGGCCCAACGTACGGCGACGCGTGCCGGCGAGGCCAGCCCCCGGAATGAGCGTGCCTAGAGCAGTGAGCCGGTATGCACGTGAGAGGCGTTCGGACCCGGTGGAGCGCTGGCGTTCCTTCAGGTTGCGCCGGTGCTTACTGCGACTCTTCGGCGCCGAAGAGTCGCCAGAAAAGGGGTCAGCAGGATCGCCCTTATCGTCCGGCGTCCAGTTCGACATCTATACCTCTGCGTTCGTTGTGTAGGGCTGTCCGAAGGTGTCCCAACGAACGAGCCCCCCCATGAGTTCACGCTGTTTGGTGAACGCTACCTCGCGCGGGTAGCCTGATCGCCGTTCCATCGAAAAGTCATTATGACCTTCGAAGAACATGGAGGCGTCGCCTAGCCTGGTTTATGGCGCCCGCCTGCTAAGCGGGTTTGGGGCTTAAACCCCATCGAGGGTTCAAATCCCTCCGCCTCCGCGTTGTCCAAGAAACCCTCGGCCAGTCCTTTCTGGTGCGGGGGTTTCTTTGTGCCGCAGTTCAAGCGGTCGGCTCGCTCGGCTCTTCGTCGGTGTCGTCCGTGACGTCGTCATCGGGCTCGTTGGGGCCACTGCTGCTGCGAGTCTCGGTGTCATCGTCGGACTCCATTTCGGCCCAACTTTCCTTGATACGCTCGTCTATTGCGTCGACAACTTCTTCGGCGTGGCTGCCTGGGGGCAGGGGCTCAACGGCCGAGGTGGTGGTCGGCTCGTTGACGGCGGGACTGTCTTTGGGGCCTTCTGGGCTCATCGGGCTGCCTCTCGGTGGGGGCTGATCGTCAACCGACTCTAACGCGGTGCAGCCGTCTGTGAGACGTGATTTCGTGGGGCCCCCGACGATCCGGTATCGTTCCGTGCGCTGCCCTTGGTGGTGGCTTGCGCCCGTAGCTCAACGGATAGAGCATCTGACTACGGATCAGAAGGTTAGGGGTTCGAATCCCTTCGGGCGCGCACTGTGTTGAGACAGTACAAGAACCCCTGACATGCGGAAACGCGGCCAGGGGTTCTTGGTTTCCCCAGCCACGTGTCTTAGACCGCAATCAGTCAGCGTCGTCACCCGGGGTGTTTGTGGCAGGTGGGAGTTCCAGCCACTCACCCCATGTGAGGTCTCGCCCTATGTAGCGCGGTGCGTGCAGAGGCCATGCACCATCGATCCATGCGGGGACGAATTGGTCCAGCTCGGACTCGATGGGCGTGCCCACGTGCTCGTCGCTCACCCACCAGGAAATGTCTGCGCCGGCCCCCGTCTTCTCAGCGGGGTCAATGTAGACACAGCCGAGAAGTTCAGTCTCGTCGGCGTCGAACAGCCCGTAGTTGAACGACTCGTTCGCCTGCATCTCGTGCGCATGGCGCGTCAAGTCTTCGCGATCCTGCTCCGCCGTCATGGTCGCGGGCGGCCAGCCCCACACCTCGCCAAAGATGGACCACAACCGTTCTTGTGATCCCATCACTGCGAGCATGTCCAGTTCGGTGTCGTCGGGTCGTATCGGACGCAAGTGGTGCCCATTCGCTAAGGGCACGTGTTTGGGATGTTGCCAGTCGCTCGGTAGCCAGAGTGGTGCTGAAACGTCCGAGTGCTCCTCGGAGTCGGGCATGGTCTTCGCCTTCCTTTCCGATCGTCGCGGGGGCATCGCTGACAGCATCCATGACAGCAACGCGACCCATCGACACCAATAATGGACGATGCCATGCAGGATTGTCGCGCTAGGGTCAGCCATCATGAGCGAGCCGAATCACCGAACCGCTCAGTGCGTCGCTGCCGCCGGTGTGCACATCTACACCTCAATGGGTGTGGTCTTGGCTTTGATTATGGTCCATCTGGCCTATGCCGGTGAGGTCACCTGGGTCCTGTGGCTGTTCCTCGTGGCCATGATCATCGATGGCACCGACGGCTTCCTCGCCCGGCACTTCCAGGTCAAAAAGGTGCTTCCCGGCTTTGATGGTGCGCTGCTGGACAACATCGTGGACTACATCACGTACGCCTTTGCCCCGATGGTCCTGCTGTGGAGCGCGGGATACCTGCCGCAGGGGTGGCTCGGTGGAGTTGTGGCGTCCATTCCCCTGCTCGCCTCCTGCCACCAGTTCTGCCGCACAGACGCCAAGACCGAGGATCACCTGTTTCTAGGGTTCCCCAGTTACTGGAACATCGCCGCGTTCTATTTGATCATTCTCGACGCAAGTGTGCTGATGACCACTCTGCTCTTACTGACGCTCACGGTCTTGGTCTTCGTCCCCATCGGCTACGTATACCCCTCCCGCACTGAGACTGCCTGGCAGTTAACGATGGCGCTCACGGTCGTGTGGTTCGGACTGTATGCGGTGCTCCTTGTCCAATACCCCCAGGTCAGCGGGTGGGCCCTGACGCTGTCCTTGATCTACGTCGTCTACTACTTCGCGCTGAGCCTGCGCCTGACGCTCGCGCATCAACATCGCGTCGGCCAGACCGTGGCCTAGCGGTGCCCTTGTGATGGGTAGCGCTCGCACGGTCGCGAAGAAGATGGGTATCAAGGAAGGGTGGAGGGCCCACTTTGCGAACGCTCCGGACGACGTCGTGGCGAAGCTGGGGCTCCCGCACATCGAGATAATTGAGCACCTCGAAGGCCAGGTCGACTACATCCATCTCTTCGTCACAACACAGACCCAAATGCGCAGCGAATTCCCCGGCCTGGTCACGCATCTTGGGGTGGGTGGCAAGCTCTGGGTGTCGTGGCCTAAAGGTCGAGCGCTGGGCTCCGACCTCTCCCTGCCGACCGTTATCAAGATTGGCTACGACTGCGGCTTGGTCGAGAGCACTTGCCTACGGATCGACGAAACGTGGGCAGGATTGCGCTTCACCCACCCCAAGCAGGGCAAAACGTACCGGAACAGCTACGGCATGCTGCCTGATGCGTGAAGAACCTATGACGCCGGGTCGATAGCCCGGTCAAGCCACTGCGTCATCAGCGCTCTCTCCGCGTCGGTGAGAGAAGGCAGATTGGGCACGACGGTTCGGAAGGCCACCGCAGAGGCTGTCGTCCCGGCGACCGGAAGAGCCGGAGCATCCGTCAGGATCGCAGCCAACACCGCGTCATACATGGCGTCGCCCACGCCAAGGTCGTTAAGCGCCGCAGGCGTCGACAAGATGCTGAGCACCGCACCCATCCCGGCAGCGTGAATCAGGTTGACCGCTCGCGACTCGGCCACGCGCAACCGGCCCACGGAGGCGACGCGGTGGACCCGGGTGGCGAGGACTTTCATACCCGCTTCTGCTCCTGCCGAGGCTGCGCGACTGGGGTCGGCCAACATCCGGAACAGTGCGGGGTTGGCTAAGCCAAAGCCGAGGTGCGTGTCCCAGCCCGCGCGCAGATCCTCGAGGGGATCGTCGAGGTGATCGACCCCGACCTTGTCATCGACGTATGCCGCGAAAACATGCTCTGCGACTGCGTCCAGTAGGCCGTCCTTGTCACCGAAGAGGCGGTAGATCGTGGGGGCCTGCGCGCCCACGGCTTCGGCCACCGCGCGGGTGGTCACCGCAGACGGCCCGTGAGTATGCAGGAGGTTGGCTGCGACGTC
>JBBSVB010000245.1:0-4336 GCA_038233875.1 Actinomycetales bacterium
CCGTCGTCGGTCGGCACGTAGCGGTAGGCCTGTCCGATGCCGCCGAAGTATTCGATCTGCGATTCGTAGATCGGGAATCCGGGGTTGGGGTAGAGCACACCCTTGCCCGGGTCCATCACGGCCTGCAGGAACTTGGTGATCACAGGCTTGCCGCCGGTCATCACCACGACCTGCGCGGGGTCATAGGTCACGCCGCGGCGTGAGCCGATGTCGTGAGCCAAAGCCGCACGCAATTCCGGTATGCCGGCCCCTGGGCAATATCCCGTCTTCCCGTTGGCGATGGCCGCGTTCATGGCCTCGATGATGTGAGCGGCGGTGGGGATATTGATGTCTCCCAGGTGGAACGGATAAACATCGTTGCCCTTGGACTTCCAATCGGCGGCCGCGAGTGCGACCGCAAATGCGGTCTCGGTGCCGAGTCGGGATAGGCGTTGCGCGAGCGCCATTGCTCACTCCTTCATGCTGGATTTGTGAGCCCAGATCGTGTGGCTCAAGGGCTCACCCTAAACCCGCACAGGCACTGTGACGAGTAGCAATTTTGGGTGAGGAGGGACAGACTGGCTTCCGGGCCGACGCATCGAGGCGCATGGCCTTTCGTCCTCCGGCATCGTGGCCGAAAGAAACGGTGAGTGACATGGCGCAAACGACCTCAGAACCGCAGCAAGAGCAGGGGTATTACCTCGCCAAAGCGATCCATTTATCGTCGGTAGCAGCCCTGGGCGGGTTGCTCTTCGGCTTCGATACCGCAGTTATTAACGGCACGGTCGGATCGATCGAGAGCCAATTCGGGATCGGCAAAACGCTGCTCGGTTTTGTGGTCTCCTCCGCCTTGCTCGGGTGTGTAGCCGGTGCCTACATGGCCGGGACACTGTCGGAGCGGATCGGGCGCACCCGAGTCATGGTGTTGGCCGCCGTGCTGTTTCTGATCAGTGCCGTCGGCTCAGGTTTGGCCCAAGGCCCGTGGGATCTCATCGGCTGGCGCGTCATCGGCGGCTTGGGTGTTGGTGCAGCCTCGGTGATCGCCCCGGCATACATCGCCGAAATTTCGCCCGCTGTGATCCGCGGGCGACTCGGCTCACTGCAGCAGTTGGCGATCGTCAGCGGCATCTTCATCGCACTGCTCTCGGACTACTTCCTAGCCACCACTGCAGGCGGGGCGAGTGAGCAGTTGTGGGGGATGAGTGCGTGGCGCTGGATGTTCTTGGCCGAGATCGTGCCGGCTCTGGCCTACGGAGTCTTGGCGCTCACCATTCCAGAGTCACCACGGTATCTGGTGGCCAAGGAAGACGAGAAGAGCGCCCGCGAAGTGCTGGCGTCAGTCATGCGCGGCGGCATCACCGAGCGGATCAAGGAGATCAAGCGCACGGTGACCCGTGAGGACAAGGCGTCACTGAAGGACTTGGTGAAGCCCGGCGGCGGCAACCTGCTACCGATCGTCTGGATCGGCATCGCGTTGTCGGTGTTTCAGCAGTTCGTCGGTATCAACGTGATCTTTTACTACTCCTCGACGCTGTGGCAGGCCGTTGGCTTCACCGAGGAAGATGCGCTGACCCAGACGGTCATTTCCTCTGTGACCAACATTGTGGTGACGATCCTGGCTATCGCGCTGATCGACAAGATCGGTCGGCGGCGGCTACTGACGATCGGCTCGGCCGGCATGGCGGTCACGTTGGGCACGCTGGCCTGGGTCTTCGCGAATGCGCCGCGGGTCGAAAATGCGGCCGGGGAGTTGCAGCCGGTGCTCGGTGACAATGCGGCGTTGGTGGCTCTGATCGCGGCCAACGGCTTCGTCGTCTTCTTCGGTATGTCGTGGGGCCCGGGAGTTTGGGTACTGCTGGGCGAGATGTTCAACAACAAGATCCGGGGCACGGCCCTCGGGATTGCTGCGGCCGCTCAGTGGTTGGCGAACTTTGCCATCTCAACGTCCTTTCCGAAAATGGCTGATATTGGGTTGGGCTTTGCGTACGGCTTCTACACCACCTTCGCGGTGCTGTCGCTGCTGTTCGTGTTGAAGTTCGTGCCCGAGACCAAGGGCCGCGAGCTCGAAGACATGTAGCTGGACGCACGGAGTTCGCCGTGTGCCGAGTTTCTAGTCTTGTGCTGACCTGCAAGTCGGCACACGGCGAGCAACTCGGCACACGAACTCGGCACACGAACTCGCCACCGAGTGGGCGCCCGAAGTGGGCCAAAAGAAAGTGACCGATCGTGTATCACCGGGCCTTTGCGCCCCTCCTACCCCTCGACACGTCTGAGACAGTGGAAACTCCGCGCAGCCATATCGATGGGAATGATCAGGATGGTTGGACCAAGCGCAGATCCGCAGCCGCGGGCATCTGGTGGTGGTGCTGATGGCCGCGACGGCACCGACGATCCCATACGTGCTGAGCCAAGCCATTCCCAGGGTACCGAGGCGACCCCACCCACCCTGACCGACAAATCGGCGGAGGCATTCACGGCATACCGAGCGGGGCACCAACCAGCCATCGGGCGACTGGTTGACCTCATGACTCCGCTGCTGTGGCACACCGCCCGCGCCCAAGGTCTGACACCTGCCGCCGCCGAAGACGTGTGCCAAACGGCTTGGCTGCGACTGATCGACAAGTCCACGGACATCGACCAGCCGCGAGCGGTGCTGTCGTGGATGGTCACCACCGTGCGCCGCGAAGCGTGGCGCCAGCACAAGGTTGCCGGCCGTGACAACGCCGATTTAGATGCGCGACCCGAGCCGTCGTCTGGGAAGCCTGGCCCAGAGCAAGAAGCCCTCCTCGGGGAGCAACACCGGGTCCTGTGGACCCACGTGAAGCAACTTAATGATCGCTGCCAGCACCTGCTGCGGGTCATTGCGTTCGCCGATCGACCCGACTACGCGACGATCGCGGACAGCCTGAACATGCCCGTCGGGAGCATCGGCCCAACCCGTGGCCGGTGCCTCACTCAACTGCGCGAAACGCTCGCGCATGACCCTTCGTGGTTGGGAGAATTATCATGAACAGCACCAAGCCGACCCCGGGACCTCTTGACGCCCATGACAGCTCAATTCTGACGGACCTCCGTGAGGTCTACTCCCAGGTCGACCCCGTCCCGCTCACGCTTTCCGAGCGGGTCAAGTACGCCATGACAGTGCACATGTTGGAGGCCGAAGTGGCCGAGCTGACGTCGATGCCGATGGCTTTGGTGCGCTCGGACGTGGCGGAACGGGTCGACAACATCAGTTTCTCGGGGAGTTCGATGAGCCTGATGGTGAGCCTGTCGACCGAACCCACTGGTGTGCGCGTCGACTGTTGGGTGACGGTGCCCGGGGCGATCGTCGAGGTCCACGCGACCGGCCACGACACTGATGATGAGCGGTCTGCGGTGGCCGACGCACAAGGCCGGTGTGAGTTCATCGATCTGCCTGCGGGCCCGGCGCACTTCATCGTGTGGGCGGACTCCGAGCGCGCCTCGCGCCCCATCATCACCCCGACGGTCACTCTTTAAGGAGTGACCCTCTAGACGTCTTCGGCCTTCATCGCCGAGGGGTTCCACTTGGTGATGCCTTCGCTGACCCAGCCGCGGTCTTTCATCGCTTCGCGGGCCTCGCGCTTCCATGGCCCGGTAAGACGGTCCACATACAACGTGCCGTCGAGGTGCTCGGTCTCGTGCTGCAGGCATCGGGCGAAAAGGTCTTCACCGACGAGTTCGACCGCATTGCCATCGAGGTCGGTTCCGGTGACTCGAGCCCGGGGGTGGCGGGCCAGCGGGAAATACTCTCCGGGCACCGATAGGCAGCCTTCACCGTCGAGATCCTCGTCCAGGCCCGCGGGGGCACCGAGACGCTCTAGCACCGGGTTGACCACGACGCCGCGGTATCGAGCATCTTCGGGACCGGGGCAGTCGTAGACGAAGATGCGCAACCGGATGCCCACCTGATTTGCGGCGAGGCCGACCCCCTCCGCGGCCTCCATGGTGTCAAACATGTCGCGCACCAACTCGCGAATCTCGTCGGTGATCTCGCGGACCTTCTTAGTCGGCTGGTGCAGGGCACGGTGGCCGGTGATGGTGATGTCGCGGACTGCCACGGACGCTCCTTGATCTGATCTGAGTACGGCGGCCCGAGTCTAAGGTGTGGCAGCCGCTAAGGCCCTTTCGAGATCACCGGTATAGGGCCCGTCATGTCCTCATCGTCGTCATTGCTGCTGTGTGTCTGCTTGCGCGGCATCACGCGTTGGTATGTCGACGCGCCTTCACGAGATGTCTGCCAGCCGGCGTTCTCGGAGGGGGAAGGCGTGGAGTGATCGCCGCTCCAGTCGTCCGAGTCGTGATCGCCATCGTCATCCGCTTCATCCGCGTCATCCGC
>JBBSVB010000246.1:0-4326 GCA_038233875.1 Actinomycetales bacterium
GCTGACCTGGTAGCCGCTCTCGGACTGCTCGATCCCGGTGATCGTCGTCGAGCGCTGCAGCTCGATGCCCGCCTCGGCGCCTCGGGTGATGAGGAGCTCAACGAGGTCGGGGTCGAACCCCTTGAGGGGACGCGCCCCGCGGTCGAGGATGGTCGGGGCAATGCCGGCACGGGCCGAGATGTGGGCAAACTCGAAGGAGATGAACCCGCCACCGACGAACAGGATCCGCGGCGGGAGCACCTCCAGATCCAGGAAGTCGGTGCTGTCGACCAGATACTCGTGACCGGGGAAGTCCAGCGGGCGTGGGCGTGCACCTGTGGCGATCAGGAAATGCGTCGCCTCGTAGCGGGTGCCGTCGATCTCGATGCTGTTCTTGTCGGTGAATCGGGCGACGCCGTGCAGGGTGTCGATGCCGTTCCCGGTGAGGCTGTCCTCCATGTTCTGGGGGACCGGATCGGTGAAGCCGTGCTTGTGCTTCATCAAGTCGGCCCAGTTGATCGACAGACTGCCCTCGTCGATGCCCTTGCCGCGCATCAGCCGGGCGCTGTCGATGATCTCGGCACCACGACGCAGGATCTTCTTCGGGTCGCACCCACGCAGAGCGCAGGTGCCGCCGTATGGCAGTGCGTCGACGATCGCGACTTTCCAGCCCTTGGAGGCGCACTTGTTGGCCGCTGAAATTCCAGCCATGCCGGCGCCGATGACGATCAGGTCATAGCTGCGAGTCATCCCACGGTCCCGTCCCGCCCGGCAAGCGCCGTGCGGAGTTGCTCGATCGTGGGTGCGCCTGCCGGACCGTCGGGTGTGCGGTAGACCCGGCACGACAGCCCGACGCCGGCGTCCGGCTCGGCGAAGACGTCGATGCCGTCTACCAGGATGCTCGGCGAGCCGTGGAAGCGCACCCGCTCGGCTTCCTCGAGCGTGTCAACGAGGTGACGCGAGACCGTCAGATCCGGGCGTTCTACGGCGATGACGGCAAGACGCTCGTCGGCGATCTTCCAGTTCGGGCAGTCGTCGAAGTACAACAAGGCGATGTCCATGCCAACGACCGTAAACCTTGATCCATGGTGCAAGGTCAAGCGCTAGGATGGAGTCATGTTGATCGGAGAGCTTGCCGACGCGGCCGGTGTACCCAGCCAGACCATCAGGTTCTACGAGCGCAAGGGGCTGCTGCCCACACCCGAGCGTGGCGCGAACGGCTATCGGTCCTACGACGAATCCACGCTCTCCCGGTTGCGCTTCGTTCAGACCGCCCAAGCGGCAGGTCTCACGCTCGCCGAGATCGGAAGCATCATCGATCTCCGCGACGACGGCAACGTCCCCTGCACTCATGTGGCCACGCTTATCCACAGCAAGCGCGCCGATGTGCGCGCACGCATCAGGAACCTCGCCAAGCTCGAGACAGAACTCGACGCCCTCATCGAACGCAGCCACCGCCTCGATCCCCACGACTGCACCGACGCCGCTATCTGTCACATCATTGGCGCACAGCCGTAGCAAGCCGCTAGCGGTCAGATCGCCTCCGGCGCCTGGATTTCGACGAATCATGCTGCCCGCGTTTCCGGGCCCCGGAGTGAGGCGCTCGTCGGCCATGTCCGTGCGGTCGCAGCCCTCGTCTGATGGCTCAGCGGTGTCCGGTTGGGGACCCACTTCAGGTTGGCACACTCAACCTCAACATCGGTGACGTCGATGGGCGGCGTGGTCCCGCACGAGGTTCGGCTCTGGGAACGTGCGCAAGGGTCTCACCTGAAGATGCAGCGGCCCCCAACGCGTCCGCCCGGCGAAGCCCGGTGGGCGGCAAGTGCGGGGGCTTTCAGACGTCGACTCGGGGGGCGTACATGATGACGGCGACACCGACCAGGCAGATAAGCGCGCCGGTGATGTCGTAGCGGTCGGGGCGGAACCCGTCGGCGACCATCCCCCATGCGAGCGACCCGGCGACGAAGACCCCGCCGTAGGCGGCCAGGATTCGCCCAAAGTTCGCGTCGGGTTGCAGGGTGGCGACGAAGCCGTACAAGCCGAGGGCGATGACGCCTGCGCCGATCCAGATCCAGCCCTTGTGCTCGCGCACTCCCTGCCACACCAGCCAGGCGCCGCCGATCTCGGCGACCGCAGCGAGAGCGAACAGCAGGAGGGACTTGGCGATCAGCATCCCGTCAGTGTGCCAGCGTGCAGGGTCAGAACTGGTCGGGTTCGGCAGTAGGGAAGTGCCCGCCGAGATGGACGCGCGTGCATTCTGAGGGCGCACGACCTCGGGATGACCGTTCAGAATCACCCGCATGTCAAGCATGGTCGGGCGACGGCGCAGCCCATACCCGAAAGAAAAACCGCTTGCGGTCTCTGCCAGCTCTCGGGCGCGACGGCTTCGATACGGGACGACGTCACCGCAAGCGGTTGGCCAGTGCGACAGCGGCGGCGGGATCGGACTTCGCCTCCGAGTACACCGGACTAGTCGGCGGTGTCACGGACGCGTTGACCGACACCTATCGGGGTGTCCCCGTCGATGCCCCGGGGAAGGTGTTCACCGGTCTAGCGGTCGCGGTGCGTTACCCGTCCTGAGTTCCTATCGGAAACCGGATCGAGAAGCACGCGCCTCCACTCTCAGCGTCTACCACGGCGGCGCTGCCCCTGTGGGCTTGGACCAACGTGGCCACCACGGCGAGCCCGATGCCTGAACCGCCCGTGCGCACGTGCTTGCCCCGGTAAAATTTCTCGCGAACACGTGGTCTGACAACGGGGACCGATGGCTCGCACATCCCGACAGCCGCCTGGGAACCTCTGCAGCGCGGATGTGGCTACGTTGTTCCCGGCTGCTGGTTTCGCGGGTCATACACGCCAGAGATTCATGGCAGTTCTAGAACGATCCTTTGCTCAGGCTCGAGGCGCAGGTCGTTGGGATCTCCCTCGACGGGCGTCCCGTTGCTGGTCACGGTGATCGTCTCGCCGGGTTCGGCCTTGACTCCGCCGATCTGAGTGGCAGTCAGTTTGAGGCCCCACTGGGTGAAAAGTTGTCCCAGAGTGAAGATTTCTCCGGGGACCCCTGCCTCGATGTGGATCGTCCCATCACCCTCGTGAGTGTGGACCGCCGACATGGCACCGGTCGAGGCGTCGACGCCGATATTGCCTGGCAACGGCACCTGCTCGCCCGCGATGATGATCGCCAGATTTGGATGGTAATGCTCTTCCATTCCCATCGGCCCCAGGTCTAGCCCAGCGTTGTCGACCCGGGCGGGTACGTCCGTCGGTGCACTCCATGGGGGCATCGATGTCTCGTCTAAAGCGGCTGTTCCGAATGATTGTCTAGGAGGCAATGGATCGGTGCCGCAGCCTGCGAGAGGTGCGAGCAGCAAAGCGCCGGTGAGGGTGGTCGCCGCCACGCGGCGCGCCGAGCCGCAGGACTTCTTGTGCTTCATGATTTGCCCGATCGCTTGGTGACGCATGTCGTGGTAGTTGTCATGAGGCCTCCTGGGCGAGCGCATCGGTGGGCCATGCGGGAGTTATAATGCGGCGTCGTTCGCCCTAGCCCTTCAAGCCGGCGCGCCTGGTTTCGAACTCTTCCTGATCGATGTCACCCGCGGCGTAACGCCGCCTCAGCACCTCGTCGGAGGACTCGGCTGCAGGCATGCGATCCCGATCGCTACCTCCTCGTCGGACCATCGTGACGATGCCGACGACGGCGAAGCCGATCAGCGCCACGGCCACGGCTCCCCACAAAATCATCCAAGCCAGCATCATGCCGCCCATACCGTCCATGCCGCCATTCATCATTCACTTCTCCTTTGTCGCTGGTTTTGCGGGCATAACCCGCACTAAATACGATCTTCGATCGTAGCCACGCGATCGGGACTTCATGAGGTTGTGGCGTGCCGATACGCAGCGCAGCTGCGGTATCGATGACGATGCCGACCACAACCACACGGCGCCTGCCAGCGGTTAGGCATCCTGGTGCGCTCTGACAATCTGCTCACCACCCCCGAGATCGCCGCGTCGTGGGGGTGGGCGATAGCGCCGTGCAACGAGGAGTCCGCCAGCGGTGAGGAGGGCAAGGGTCGCCGCGGAGATGATGAACGGCCACGAGCCCGGTGAGGTTCCGTAGGCGCCGAGGGCCACGAAGGAGATGGTGCCCGGCAAGATGCCCAACAGCGTTCCGATGGCGTAGTCCCGGGTGCGCACCGAGGTCAGTCCAGCGGCGTAGTTGATGGCGGTGAACGGCAGCAGGGGGACCAGTCGCACCACGATGACAGCGAGGATCCCGCGGCGGTGGAGGAGAGCATCGACGCGCGCGACCCTGCCCCCAGTGATCCGCTCGACGACCTCGCGACCCAA
>JBBSVB010000247.1:0-4322 GCA_038233875.1 Actinomycetales bacterium
CCTACAACCTGGCCATGATCGACACCAACGGCGCGCACGCCACGGTGTTCGTCGCCCCCGGCGAAGAGCCCGAGGTCAGCGAGCTGAAGGTCACCACGAACCACCGTCTAACACCCGGAGATCGCCAACCCGATCGGCAGCCTGGAGCGCCAAGAACAGCTGACGCGTCAGCTGAGCGACGGCGAACCCTCGCAGGACGAGCTGCGGGGATGGTTCACCGACGCCCCGGTTCACAACGACCGATACTCCCAAGGCTTCGGCACCCTTTACACCGTGACCTACCGTCCAGCCCACGGCGAAGCCACCTACGTGTGGGGCGACCAGATCCTGACTCGGTCCTTCGAGGACGAAGACACAACCATCTCGGTGGTGCTGCAGGGTCGCTGACCGGCCAGACTGGGGCCCCCACCACCAGGAGGCCCCGTCATGACCGTTGCCGACCCTTCCGGCCCTTCCGACCCTTCCGGCACCGCCGACCAGCCAGACGCCACAGATATCACCGACCCGGCGACCCTCGCGACGCAAGCGCGCGAGCTCATCGAGGCGCTAGGCCAGTCCGTCGACCCGGACGCATTTCAGGAGCTGCTCGGGGTGAGCGCAGCCGTCGGGGTCGCGCTCGGCGAGTCGGCCCGCACCTTGGCCGAGGCCCAATCCTGGACCCAAGTTGCTACCTACGCAGGGACATCCAAGCAGGCCGCTTGGTCGCGGTGGCGCGGTTGAGAGGCCACCATCGGGGGCACACGAACGGCTGGGGCACCATGTAAAGATGCGAAATCTTCTCTTCAACCACGGAGCAGGCGGTTATCTAGGGGATCGACCCCTCGCGCACGATCTCGGTGCGGCGCTCAGTGCCAAGGTGCTCATGCCCCGTTTACCTGATGAGGGCATGTCGTTCGAAGCCTGGGCGGGTCCAGTCCGACGCGCTCTCGCGACAATCGACGCGACAGACCCTGTGGTCGCACACTCCTTCGGGGCGTCAATCTTGCTTGGGGTGCTCGCCGAGAACGCCCCGCGACCTACCAGCGCAGCCTTGCTGGCCATGCCCGACTGGAGCCGGCAAGGCTGGGACGTCGCTGAGTACGCGTTCGCCCTGCCGCAGCCGCATCCGCGCCTGTCTTTGCACCATTGTGAGGACGACGAAGTCGTCCCGTTCTCACATCTTTCCCTCAACTCTTCCCGGTTGCCGTCGGCGAAGGCGTGGCCGCACTCATCCGGTGGCCATCAGTTCACTGGGTTGATCGCCGAGCTCGCCAAGGAGTCAGCTGGTGCCAGGTGACCGAACTGGCCGCTAGTGCGACGCCGTGAGCCTCATCGGGACGGGAAGACGCGCCGGTGCCACGCGAGGGCCGCGGGCACGCCGACCAGTTCCAGCCCGAGGGCACCCGCGAAGACGGGGTGCGGTCGGCCCGTCTTGGACCAAGACAGCAGTCTCGGGCCACCACCGAGGCCGGCGGTTGCCAGGACCACGCGGGTGACGGGTTGCCGGTCCTGCGGCGCGCCGAGCGACCACAACAGCCCAATCCCGCCAGCGAGCCAGAAGGTGTTGACGAAGCGGTATTCGCTGTCGACGCTCGCAGTTGTCGCGCCACCACCCGGTGCACCCTCTGGCCCCTTGGCGATCCCTAAAATGCCAGTGGCCACGGGCACGGCGCCCAGCAAGCCAAGGGTGATGAGGTGAGCGCGGCGCTCTCAATGTGTGACGGTCATAGGGCCATCCTCCCCGATGCCGGTGCACCAACCCGACTCTGGAAGGCGCACGGCACTACACTCCGCGAGCATGACTTGGAATCGTCCGGTGCCGACGATTGGCGACCAAACGTCTGCCGCACAGCGGGCCGAAGACGTCGACGCGTGGGCCTTCCCGGAGGCCTCCCGGGAGGCGTTCTACGAGGTGTTGGCCGCCCGACGCGACATCCGCCGCTATCGGCCAGACCCCGTGCCGCAGGACATCGTCGAACGAGTGCTGCGCGCTGCCCACAGCGCGCCGTCGGTCGGTCACTGTCAGCCGTGGCGGTTCCTCGTCGTCACCGAACCTGAGACCCGCGACCGGGCAGCCCGGATGGCCGACCAGCAGCGGTTGCGCCAGGCCGCTCAAATGGAGCCCGACGCTGGACGGCGCCTGCTCGATCTGCAACTCGAGGGCATCCGCGAGGCACCGTTAGGCGTCGTCGTGGCCTGCGACCGTCGGACGGTGGCCGCAGGGGTGTTGGGCCGCGCGACGTTCCCCGATGCCGACGTGTGGTCGTGCGCTTGTGCCATCGAGAACCGTTGGCTTGCCGCCCGAGCGGAGGGTCTCGGGTTGGGCTGGGTGACCCTGTTCGATCCCGACGAACTATCCGACCTGCTCGGCTTGCCCGACGGGGTCGTGACCCTCGGGTGGTTGTGCCTGGGATGGCCCGACGAGCGCCCGCCCGCCCCCGGCTTGGAGCGCGCGGGATGGTCGCGGCGCCAGCCGCTAAGCGACGTGGTGCTGTACGAGCGCTGGGACCAAACCCCCTCGACGGACAACCCCTCTTCTGATGCCCCCTCACCTGCCGAAACCGCAGCGCCGATCTCGCACCTGCGCGCCCCGGCCGGAGTGGATGTCGTGAGCGCCCGAGATGCTGCTGATCAGCTGTTGACACCTCCGGGTTCGCTTGGAGTGCTCGACCGGTGTGTGGATCGGGTCGAGGCCGCTATCGCTGCCTCGATGGGGTCTCGTGTCCGGGGCACTGCTGTTCAGGGTAAAGCTGTCGACGCAACGCCGAGGGGCGCGCTGATCTTGGCGGCTGGGCGGCACCGGGTGGTCAACCTTGGGGTGAGCGCGTTCGATCCGTCGGTGACGGACGAGGTGGTCGCGGCCAGTCGAGCCGGTGAGTCAGCGGGAGCCGTCGCGGCACGGGCTAACGGGCTGACCTTCGTCCTCGAAGACGCCGGGTCCAGCGATGGTGACCTCGCTTCGACCGACGCGTTGTCCGATGAGCGAGTGGTCGACTTGATCGAGCGCGGACGCCTGGTTGGAGCTGCTGCGGCCCGCCATCACAGCGTTATTGCGTTGGGCGAAGTCGGCATCGGCAACACCACTGTGGCGGCGGCGCTCAGTGCTGCGCTGCTCGGGCTTTCTGCGCAAGACGTCGTAGGACTCGGGGCTGGGGCGGACAGCGCCATGTTGGAGCGCAAACATGGCGTCGTCGAGTCAGCGTTGGCGCGACTTCGAGGCAGCGGCGATGCCGTAGAGAAGGCACCTGCGGTCGAGCCCCTCCGGGCGTTGGCGGTTGTGGGCGGGCCGGAGTTTGCGCTGCTGACTGGTGTGGTCCTTGGGGCCGCCCAGGCCGGGGTGGTTTGCGTGCTCGACGGCCTGGCCACCTCCGTTGCGGCGCTGTCTGCGGTGCGCATGGAGCCAGGCGCATTGGCATACATCGTGGCCGGTCAATGTAGTCGCGAGCGAGCCCATCACCTCGTGCTCGAGCACCTCGGCCTAGAGCCTCTGCTGGATCTGCGGCTACGTGCTGGTGAAGGCGTCGGGGCTGCCTTGGCGACCGGTCTCGTGCTGCGCGGCATCGACATTCGGCGCGACACCGGGCGCACGAAAGGCGTCGGCTGAGCCCGTGACTGGCGCCACGACATACCTCACGATCGCCCGGGACGCGCAGGCCGAGATTGAGGTCAAGCGCTCTCGTTTCCTGTGCTCAGTGAGGCGAGTCAACAGCGAAGAGGGGGCTCGTGAGGTGCTCGCGGCGATCCGCAAACAGCACTGGGATGCCGGGCACCACTGCTCGGCGATGATCATCGGTGCCGATGCTGCCGTCGAGCGGTCCAACGACGACGGTGAACCCTCGGGCACTGCGGGTTCCCCCATGCTCGAGGTGCTACGCGGGCACGGGATCAGCGATGTCGTCGCGGTCGTCACACGATGGTTCGGCGGCACCCTGCTGGGCTCGGGCGGCCTGGCCCGGGCCTACGGCGACGGGGTCCGTGCCGGTCTCGAAGACCTGCCGTTGATACGCCGATCGCTCGTCGAAGAATTCACGGTGGCGGTCGACCACGCAAGCGCTGGCCGTGTCGAGAACGATCTGCGCTCACGGGGGGTGCGTGTCCTATCGACCGAGTATGCCGAGCGCGCCGTCATCCGCGTGGGCGCCGCCGCAGGCCATCGCGTGGATTTGGAGTCGACGTTGGCTGAGGTGATGTCCGAGCAGGTCGATCTGGTCCCGGCTGGCTCGGGCTGGGTGGAGTCGGCGCTCTAGGCAGGATGCACGGTCTGACTTCTCGTCCGCTCCGTCCACCTTGACGTCGAGTGAGTCGCACGTGAACCAGCCTGGGTGGCACGCATACGAGGGAAG
>JBBSVB010000248.1:0-4312 GCA_038233875.1 Actinomycetales bacterium
TCGTTTACGGCTCCAAGGCGGTCGGCGAGCCCCCGCTGATGCACGCGTTCAGTGTCCGTGAGGCCCTGCGCCAAGCGGCGGCGGCCTTCGGGCCCGCGGGTGCCTCGGTGGATCTGGGTAGTCCGGCCACCCCCGAAGCGGTCTACTGGGCCATCGAGAGCGTCCGCGAATACTCGACTGCGGATGGCCACGCGGACGGTGGCGCCGATGCCGACGTGGCGTCGGAGCCGGCCGGAAGTCTCGCCGGGGTCTGACATGGATTGGCTCGCGGCGGTCGCGCAACTGCGGCAAGACGGTGTGTTTGGCGTGCTCGTCACCGTCTCCGCAGTGCGCGGCCACGCGCCCCGTGCCGCGGGCGCCAAAATGGTCGTCGGTGCTGACCACGCGTGGGGCACCATCGGCGGCGGAAACGTCGAAGAATGTGCCATCGAGCGCGCCCGCGAGCTCATTGCCGCGGGCGCAACCGACGTCGAGCACTTCACGTCGCGCCTCAACAGCCACGAGCGCGCCAAGCACGGGCAGCAATGCTGCGGCGGCGAGATGGAATTACTCCTCGAGCCGCTGCCTCCCAGACCAACCGTGGCCATCTTTGGGGTGGGCCACGTGGGGTTTGAGCTGGCCCGCATCCTGTCGCGACTCGAGGTCCGGTTGCACCTCGTCGACTCCCGAGCCGAGCAGATGGACGAGCTCCGGCTCTCCTCGATCACCGAAGGCCCCGCCCTCGTGCAGGCCCATCGGGTGCTGCTCGGCGAGAGCGTCCTGGAGAAAATGCCCCCAGGGGCTCACGTGCTGATCATGACCCACGACCACGCCGAGGACTTTGCCCTCTGCGATGCGGCGGTGCGCCGCCCTGACCTGGGCAGCGTCGGTCTGATCGGCTCCAGCGCTAAATGGTCACGCTTCCGCTCAATGCTGACCGGCGAAGGCCACAGTTACGCCGAAATCGCCCGGATCACCTGTCCCATAGGAGGGCCGTCGATCAGCGGGAAGGAGCCCGCCGTGATCGCCATTAGCGTTGCAGCAGAGTTGCTGCTCGCCTTCCAAAGCAGCGCAAACCTGAAGTCGCCGGACGCTGAGTTCATCCGCGCCGAATAGTCGCTTCATCGCTCGACATACTCAAAGGTCGCCGAGAGCCGCGTTATAGCCAGGGTCTCGACGACCTTCGTGTGTGCTGGCGACTTTCGTATGTCAACGACCTCTGCGTGGGCAGCATTCGCACACAAAGCCGCACGCCCAGAGATCGAGGCTCCGGACGTGCGGCGGTCTGTGGTGCGCGAGGGGTGTCGCGCTCAGATGAGATAACTATCGCTCAATAGTCGGTGCGGCTTTCGCTATTCAACCACTCGTCGAACGGGGCTGCAGGATCTTCGGTGCGGACCTCCAGCACGGTGGTCTCCCACTGATCGCGGGGGGTGGCGAACAACTCGTAGAAGGCCAAGTCGTCGAAGCCGCCTCGCGCGGCATCGTGCCGGTCGCCAGCAAAGAACACGCGGTCGACACGGGCCCACAGTGCTGTTGCCATACACATCGGGCAGGGCTCGCACGAAGAGTAAAGGGTCATCCCGCGCAACTGGAAGTCGCCACGTTGCCGGCACGCCTCGCGGATGACCAGCACCTCGGCGTGGGCGGTGGGGTCGTTGTCACGAGTCACCCGGTTGCCCGCACGCGCGACGACTTCACCGTCGGCCACGATGACGGCACCAAACGGTCCGCCGCCTTCGAGCACGTTCTTGCGGGCAATCTCGACGGCTTCTTCGAGGAACTGACGGTCAACGTCGGTGACCTCGGGCTGGGCGCTCATCGGCAGACTCCGACGGTTGCGCACGTGTGAACAATGAACTGCGACATGCCTACTCCTGACGTAGAGATGGTTTCTCGTTCTTTGGTGATCGTGGTGTGTAGGTGATCGTGGCGCGTTGGTGCTGTCGAAACGCACTCCCTCACTATGGTGACGGCGCGTCCTCAATAAGTTTGGCTAGCCGGATGCGGTTGATCTTGCGAAACTCCCCACGGATGACCTCGAGCTCCGCAGCGGGCTCGTTGGCCAGTCGGTGCTGCAAGGTGTCTAGGAGTTCTTGAGCCGATTTTCCGCTAGCCGAGATCAGATAGACGTGCCCGAACTTCGCCTCGTAGTCCCGATTGCCCTGGGCCATCGCGGCTTCGAGCTCGGCGTCGGCTTCGCTCATACCCCCTTGCTCAGCTCGAGACCAGGCACCTCCCGGACCGGTGACCTTGTCACCGATCCGGGGGTGACCCGACATCGCATCGTCGAGATCGGCAGAGCCAAGGTCGGCCAGAGCAGCGTCTGCCGTGGCCAGCAACGCGTGGTTGCTGGCGAACGGACGACCTGCGGCCACCACCTTGGCCCACCGGTGAGAGGCACAGCAGGCCACGAGCGCTTCGCGAGCTTGCGCTTCGTCGAGTCTGTTGAAGGCGTCAAGGTTGCGACCTTCGGGTGCCGACATGGCGTGCCTCTCAGACGGTGATGGAGGTTCGGGGAGTGACTGCGGACAGCTGTTTGCCCGCTGCGGGCAAACGCGACCGCGCTCTGATCTCGAAACAGGGCGCGGTCGCGCTTGGTTTAGTGCAACTGCTCGAAACGTGCCGTCCGCGACGAGGAGATCGGGTTGGCGTCCGCTACGAGGTCTTCGAAGCGGTAGCTAGCGATCCGTGAGACCTCGTTCAGGCTGCTGACGTGCTCCTGGCCCCGAGAGTTCTCCATGCGACGCCAGCCGAGGCGCAGCACCTGGTCACGCTTGTCGAGGTCACGCAAGCAGACGATGAACGGAATCCCGAACTTCTCGGTGTATGCCGCGCTCAGCTCCTTGAACTCGTTTTCCTCTTCCTCGCTGAGGTATTCCAACCCGACCCACGACTGATCCGTGGCCGATTCGTTGCCCATGTCTTCATCGACCGTGCCGAGGTTCGGGTAGGCCGCCATCAGCTCGCGCTGCTCTTCGGCGGTGCCGCCGAGCAGTGCCTCCTGGAAGGCCGCACGCAGGTCGGGGGTGTCAGCGAAGGGACGCTGACCGTAGGCCTTGCGCACCGGCCATTCTGGACCCTGGAAGAGGCCGCTGAAAGTCCCAACGAACGTGTCTTCGCTCATCTCGTTGACCTGGTTCAGGCTGATCGAGTTGCCTGGGGTGCCGGCCACGGCCGGTCCCATGTTGGGGCCGACGTGGAAGAACAGGATGTTCAAGACGATGGCGGTGACCGCACCTAGCGTGATACCCGACCCGAAGAGGATCTTGACGCTGTCGTCGAACGCGTCGGCAATGTAGGGCTGCGCGGTGACCAGCATGGCCAAGCCGAGGCTGGTGCCGACGACGACCACGTTGCGGTAGTCGTTGAAGTCGACCTTGGACAGCGTCTGGATACCAACCACGGCCACGGTGGCGAACATGGCCAGGGCTG
The DNA here is from genome assembly GCA_038233875.1 of Actinomycetales bacterium. GTDB lineage: Bacteria > Actinomycetota > Actinomycetes > Actinomycetales > Dermatophilaceae > Ornithinicoccus. The sequence goes on from JBBSVB010000248.1 coordinate 3,415, forward strand.
CTCCACCCAACACGGGGTGCGGGATTCCGGCGACGATGGCACCGGCCTTGGGGATCGAGCCGAGCACGATCATGAACACACCGGCAGAGACCACAACCCAGCGGCTCTTGACCTGAGTCAAGCGCACAAGGCCGACGTTTTCGGCGAAGCAGGTGTAGGGGAACGAGTTCAGGATTCCACCAAGGGTGGTGGCCAATCCGTCGGCACGCAACGCGGCGGCAATATCTTTCTTGCCTATCCGCTTGTTGACGATCTCACCGGTCGCGAACACGTCGCCAGTCGTTTCCACTGCCGTGATGATCATGACGATGATCATCGAAAAGATGGCCAAGATGCTAAAGGTTGGTGTGCCGAAGAAGAACGGCGTGGTGACCCCGAAGAAGCCAGCGTCGGCCACGGCGTCGAACTGAGCATCGCCTAGAGCCGTGGCAACCAGCGTGCCGACCACGAGGCCGATGAGCACCGCGATGGTCTGCAGGAAGCCTTTGAAGAAGCGCTGGATCATGACGATCAAGCCCAACGTCCCCAGCGCATAAGCGATGTTCTTGATATCGATAGCGTCTTTTGCGATGTAGTTGCCTTCGATGAGACGGAAGACCGGCTCACCGGCCATGTCCTGCGGGCCGAAACTCTCCACGACATCGGCGGCGGCCACGGGGAGCAGCGCAATACCAATGATCAAGATGACGGTGCCGGTCACGACCGACGGGAAGAAGCGCAGCAGCTGTGAGAAGTACGGGGCCATGAACAGTGTGAACAGACCGGCCACGATGACCGAGCCGTAGATCGCCAACAGACCGTCCGTGCCGCCGCCGGCTGCGAGGCCGATCGCGATCATCGGGCTCACCGCGGTGAACGTCACACCCTGAAGCAGGGGCAGCTTGACGCCGATCTTCCA
>JBBSVB010000249.1:0-4290 GCA_038233875.1 Actinomycetales bacterium
AACCACTGCAGGGCAATCAGCAGCATCAGCGCCACGACGGCTTGGGTCAGCGGCACATCGACAGCGGTCACGGTGCGGCCGAAGGCGGAGCCGAGGGTTACTGCGACGACGAAGTCCAAAGGGGTCATCTTGGCCATCGTGCGTGCGCCGGTCACCCTCAGCAGGAGCACCAGCGCCAGGTATCCGACGCTGCCGAGCACCAGGGTGTGAATAATCGGTTGCCATCCGGTCCAGAAAAGACCCATCCGCACGACGCTACCCGCGACCTCGCCGACCAGCGAGGCGAGGATTCTTCTGGCCCCTAGACGGTAGACCCGATGACCGATGTGATCGCCGATCGCGTGTTCTTGGCGGGGGAGAGCGCGCACAACAGTTATGCGGGCTGGCCTGGGGCAAAATAACCTGGGTATGCCGTCGGCGGTCAGTGAGGGGGCTACTTCGGCTGAGCGCGAGCGAAGGCACCCGGTGAGGAGCCGGTGACCTTGCGAAAGTCCCGGGTGAAGTGGGCTTGGTCGGTGTAGCCCAAATCGTGTGCGAGATCGGCAAGGTAGACCGGCCCGCTTTTCAGGCGATCGGAGGCATCGTGCAGCCGGCGCCGCTGGATGAGCCATTTAGGGGTTAGTCCCAGGTATCGGCCCACCAGACGCTGCAGTTGACGCTGCGATAGGCCCGCACGCTCGCTGAGGTCGGCCACCGTGAGCAGATCGGTATCGGACTCCACCATGGCCACGAGCGCACCGACCTGTCGAGCGTCGTCGCTCACGGTGGGAAGGTGGTCGAGGTGCTCTTCCAGTTCACTGATCGCCAAGCGGTGCTGGTCGGCCGAAGTGGGGTCGATGGAGATCGCCTGACGGGTGGCGGCGACGACTGGCGACATCGAGCGTACGGACGCCAGGTCTACATGCGTGTCGGCCAGGTGTCGCAGGTCCGCCCGCCCGAACACCGAGGGCCCCGCTCCCGGTTGCAACATGATGCCCACGGCCCACCCCTGACCGGTCAGCTCCACTGTCGATCGCCCGGTGACGACTCCGTAAAAGCGTGCGTAGGTGTCGGACACCACCACCAGGCACGACGGGTACTGCAGTACGTGCTCGGTGACGGTCGTCCCCGAGGGAAGGTCCCAGACCGGAACCCAATAGTGCCGCACCCAGTCGGTATGCCGAGGTGCCGGTTCGTAGCGATACACCGGGGGAGCGTGGGGGGCGAACTGCGTCAGCCGAGCACGGTCGACCGGATGGGCTGGCGCTGGATCACCCGACGTCATACGTCGGATTATGACAATCTTTGCCGCTTCCGGGCCCCTACGATCAGCGGAACCCCTCTCCTCGACCGTCATTCGACGGCGGCGGATCACCTCAGAACCCAGGAGCACGCCATGACGGACAGCCCAGCGCAGCACGCCGCGACCTCCACCGACTATCGGGCCAAGGCAGCCGCCGTCGCCACCGTGATTCACGGTGCCTCAGCCGAGGACTGGGCTCGGCCCTCACCGTGCGAAGGCTGGAACACAGCAGACGTGATGGCGCACATGATCGACACTCAGCGCGAGTTCCTCCAAGGGCAAAACCTCGATGCTTCCCCCGCTCAGACGAGTGAAAACCCGGGCGAAAGGTGGGCTCCGCACACGGCATACGTCGCAGGGCTGTTGGACGACCCGCAGGTCGCCGGGCGGACCTACGACGGTTATTTCGGCCCCACCACCATCGGCGACACGATGGCGCAGTTCTACGGCTGGGACATGCTTTGCCACCGGTACGACATCGGCAGCGCGATGGGCCGCGATCCTGAGTTGACCGACGCTGAGCTCGATGAAATCGAGGCAGCTCTGCCGATGTTTGGTGAGGCTCTGCGCGCACCGGGCATTTGCGGCCCGGAGATCGATGTCGCCTCGGGTGCGTCCCGCCTAGTGAAGGTCATGGCCCTGCTCGGCCGCGACGCGCGCTAGACACTGCTCGCCTGACGGCCATGTGCCGCGCGCAAAGGTGGCGTACCAGGTCAGGTGAAGCCCGGGAGGGTTTGCGCTGTGGGCGGATCGGGGCCCCGAACACGCCAGGGCTCGCGGTAATAGGCTGTTGTCCGCCTGAGCGGCGGGGTAGCGTCTGTGGATACCGTCGAAGCAACGGCGGGTGTAGGCGATGGAGAGGATGCGGCGTGGCACGCATGGGCGAGAGTAGTGAACTGCTGAAGTGCTCTTTCTGCGGAAAGAGTCAGAAGCAGGTCAAGAAGCTGATCGCGGGGCCGGGGGTCTATATCTGTGACGAGTGCATCGACCTGTGCAACGAGATCATCGAAGAAGAGCTGGCCGAGACGACCGACCTCGGCCTCGGGCAGTTGCCGAAACCACGTGAGATCAACGAATTCCTGGAGCAGTATGTCGTGGGTCAAGACCCCGCCAAGCGAGCCTTGGCCGTCGCGGTCTACAACCACTACAAGCGCATCCAGGCTGGGGAGGGCCGCAAGGGGGAAGACGCGGTCGAGATCGCGAAGTCCAACATTTTGCTGATCGGCCCGACGGGCTGCGGCAAGACTTACCTCGCCCAGACGCTGGCTCGTATGCTGAATGTCCCCTTTGCGATCGCCGACGCCACTGCGCTGACAGAGGCCGGATACGTCGGAGAAGACGTCGAGAATATCCTGCTCAAGCTGATCCAAGCCGCCGACTTCGACGTGAAGAAGGCCGAGAGCGGCATCATCTACATCGACGAGATCGACAAGATCGCCCGCAAATCCGAGAACCCGTCGATTACGCGCGACGTCTCCGGCGAAGGCGTGCAGCAGGCGCTGCTGAAAATCCTCGAAGGGACCACCGCTTCGGTGCCGCCGCAGGGTGGCCGCAAGCACCCGCACCAAGAGTTCATCCAGATCGACACAGGCAACGTGCTGTTTATTCTCGGCGGTGCCTTTGCCGGGCTAGAGAAGATCATCGAAGCCCGTGCGGGCAAGCAGGGCTTGGGCTTCGGCGCGCAGTTGCAAAGCGCTAAAGACGCCAACGAGCACTACGAGAACGTGCTGCCCGAGGACCTCATCAAGTTTGGTTTGATCCCCGAGTTCATCGGACGGTTGCCGGTCATCACCACGGTGTCTCCGTTGGACCGCGATGCGTTGGTCAACATCTTGACCGAGCCGCGCAACGCCCTGGTCAAGCAGTACCAGCGGATGTTCGAGATCGACGGCGTCGAGTTGGAGTTCTCTGCCGACGCGGTCGATGCCATCGCCGACCAAGCCTTGCTTCGTGGCACCGGCGCTCGCGGTTTGCGTGCCATTTTGGAAGAGGTGCTGCTCCCGGTCATGTTTGACGTGCCGTCGGAAGAAGACATTGCTCGTGTGGTGATCACCCGTGAAGTGGTTCTCGACAACGTGAACCCCACGATCGTGCGGCGCGAAGTGGAACGCCGACCCCGCAAGCGAAACCAGCGCAAAGAGTCTGCCTGAGCCGCACCAGCAACGGCGATTCTTCCGTGGTCAGCCGAGTCGACGATCCAGAGCGCGACAGACCCAACCGAGTCGCTCCGCGTCGTGGCGATGCCTTTGGCTGGACCCTCGTCGTCAACAAAGGGGTGCTTCCCGGTGATCCCGACCCTATTAGGGACTAGGGGCCCACTGGCCCGCCTGAGTCAGCGCCGTGCGGACCGCTGCCAAGCCAGGAGCCAGGAGCCAGGTAGCCGTCGTCGTTCGCTAACATGATGTTCATTGGGCGGGAAGATCCTCCTCGATCTCCAAGGCTGGTCGAACTATGAGAATCGGCGGAAGCCCTTACCGCAAGAGAAGGGGCCGCAGCGGCCACCAAGGCCAAGATAGCGAGCGTCGAAAATTGACGTGCGGTTGACATTGGCATGATGAAGCCCTTTCGCGGATGACAGGGAAAGTCCGAGACAAAAAATACTGAGTAAGCGCGTACATCGCGGTGTTATTCGCTGAAGTGACCGTGACTACGTGGTGAACTCATGGCCCTACCCTGCGGAGGCTGATTCGGCGCTAGCAGGACTAGCTCCGAAGGGGGGTGTCATCCCTTTGGGTAATGATCCGGTAGTGGACGATCAGAGCTACCGCGACGACGCCGACAGCCATGAGCGCAGGCACTAATCCGCCGCCTAACTCGGCACCGGACACGGCCCCGGCGAGCAACCAGAGCCCTGTGGTGGCCGCGCTGACGACGCCCACCCGTTGCCCGTTGAGACGCCACCACGCTTTGGGCAAGGGCGCTTGAGCAGGCATTGCAGCGCAGCAAGCCGCCCCGGTATGAAAGATCAGCAAGCCGAGCGCTCCGAGCAACGTCCACGGTGAGAGCGT
>JBBSVB010000250.1:0-4275 GCA_038233875.1 Actinomycetales bacterium
AGATCCGCGTACTCGGCGGAGGAGACCCGAGCGATCCGATCATTGACACGGCCCTCGGCATTCAGCAGTGGCTGGCCAACCTCGTGTCCTCTATGGGACTGACCGGCCTAGTCATCGTGCTGGCAATGTTGGTCGCTTTGGGCTGGGTCAGCGTCCGCCGAAGCAAGGCCAAGCAGGGGGTGAGTTAATCGTGCGACGGTTCCGGAAACCCTGCTCCGCTTGCCTATCGACGCGATTCGGCTGCCTCAGTGGTGGGGACTGCAGGAAATCCAGGACCTTTTGCTGTGCTGAGGCTTTTGACTTTCTGTCTGTGCTTTTCGCTGATCGTGGGGTCCTGCACGAGATTAGACGAGGGTGATCCTGGCTCGCAGACCACGACGTCCGATGCGTCGGAGTCAACAACCGGTGGTGGCGACTCGGCGCCCCAGTCGGATGGTCGTCAAGTGAGCGCGCACGCTCGACCCCCGGTTGCGAGGGGTGAGCTCACGGTTCCTTGCGTTGCCGATCCCGCGCGACGTGCTGGCGCGTGCCGTCTCTGCCGGGGAGTGCAACTGCGCGGCCAGCAACGACGTTGGGCGCACGCATCCTCACGGACCCACAAGCACGTGTCGACCTCGGATTCGCCGCGACGCCGTTCGAGTTGTGGGGATCAGGAGCCTCGATTGGCGACCTAGGCGGCCAGGATTCGCTCACCAACGCGGCCCCAGAAGGGCTCGACGAGTCCGAAGGCGAGAGGCGCGACGTCATCACTAGTCCGACTCGGTATCTCCTCGACATCCTGGCCACGCGCTGACGTTTCGTCAGGTTTCTGCAAGGACACGATTTGGTATCGGAGTTGCAGGCGACCCCCGTAAGGGCTTTTCTGTGGCTATGGTTCCCAGATGGCTCAGGACTCTTCGTCGACAGGCGCGCCCCTCGTTGTCCTCACAGATGTCAACAAGCACTTCGGAGACTTGCACGTCCTCCAAGACATCAATCTGACCGTCAACGAGCGCGAGGTCGTGGTGGTCATCGGCCCGTCGGGCTCCGGCAAGTCGACGTTGTGTCGCACGATCAATCGCCTCGAGACCTACGAGTCGGGCAAGATCACCATCCACGGCGATGAACTGCCCGCCGAGGGCAAGCAGCTCGCCAAGTTGCGCGCTGACGTCGGGATGGTCTTCCAGTCCTTCAACCTCTTCTCCCATAAGACGATCCTCGAGAACGTCACGATGGGTCCCATCAAGGTGCGTGGGGTCAAGCCCGCCGAAGCCAAGAAGCGCGCAACCGAGTTGCTAGACCGTGTCGGGGTGGCCCATCAGGCCAACAAGTACCCCGCACAACTCTCCGGAGGTCAGCAGCAGCGTGTGGCCATTGCCCGCTCGCTGGCCATGGAGCCCCGCGTCATGCTCTTTGACGAGCCAACCTCTGCGCTCGACCCCGAGATGATCAACGAGGTCCTCGACGTCATGACCTCGCTAGCTAAAGAGGGCATGACCATGATCGTGGTGACCCACGAGATGGGCTTCGCACGACGGGCCGCCGACAGCGTGATCTTCATGGCCGATGGTGCCATCGTCGAGCGCAACACCCCAGAAGAGTTCTTTACCAACCCTCAGTCTGACCGCGCCAAGGACTTCCTTGGCAAGATCCTCACCAACTAAGGAGACACCCGTATGAACCGCTCCCCCTTCCGACTTGCAGCCGTCCTCGCGGCATCCGCTCTCGTGCTCACCGCCTGTGGCAGTGAAGACCCCGACACTGGCGGCACCGACGGTGATGGTGCATCCGCAGGTGGCGGCTCCAGCCCCGAGGGCGTAACGATCGGCATCAAGATCGACCAGCCAGGTCTCGGCCTCAAGGAAGGCAACGACTACTCCGGGATGGACGTTGACGTGGCCAAGGCCGTCGTTGAGAAGTTGGGTATGACCGAGAGCGACATCACCTGGCAGGAATCGCCTTCTGCTCAGCGTGAGACGTTGCTCGAGACGGGTCAAGTCGACATGATCTTCGCGACCTACTCGATCACCGACGAGCGCAAAGCCAAGGTGCAGTTCGCTGGCCCCTACTTCACCGCTGGTCAAAGCCTGCTGGTGGCCGCCGACAGCGATATCACTGGAGTCGACACGCTGGACGGCAAGATCCTGTGCTCGGTTACCGGCTCAACTTCGGCGCCTAAGGTCAAGGAAGAGGTGCCCGGTGTTCAACTACAGGAATACAGCACCTACTCAGAGTGCGTTAGCCAGCTCGCCAACGGCACCATCGAAGCGGTCACGACCGATGACGCGATATTGGCCGGCTTTGCCGCTCAGGAGCAATATTCCGGCCAGCTAAAGGTGGTCGGTGACACCTTCAGCGAAGAGCGCTACGGCATTGGCCTCCCCAAGGACAACACCCAATGCGAAGAGATCAACACCATCGTTGAAGGTTTGTGGGAAGACGGCACCATGGAGACCATCATTGCCGAGAACCTGGGTGCGGACTACGAGATGAATGCCGCGCTGAACCCGCCCGAATTTGGTGGCGACTGCGGCTGATCGACGGTCTAACCGCCGCGCAGACGCTCGATGATGACTGGCCGGCACACCTGAACCCCCAGATTTTGGGCGTGCCGACCAGTTTCCACCCATAAAGCACTAGGAGTCTCATGCTCGACGTGATCGAGGAGTTCAACGTCCTCGGAGCTTTCTGGATGACTATCAAATTGGCTGTGCTTTCGGGCATCTTTGCTTTGATCATCGGAACCTTTGTCGCCGTGTTACGTCTGAGTCCCGTAGGGGTCCTACGATCCGCTGGGACCGCCTACGTGACCATCGTTCGCAACACGCCTCTAACTCTCATCATTCTGTTCACGAGCCTGGGCCTGTGGGGACAGCTCGGATTTGAGCCCGCCTCCCGCGACTCCCCAACCTTCATCATCGATCTGAACTTCAGATTGGCTGTGCTGGGTTTGTCGGCTTATCACGCGGCGTTTGTGTGCGAAGCGATTCGATCTGGAGTCAACACAATCCCGCTAGGGCAAGCCGAAGCATCACGCTCGCTTGGCCTCACGTTCGGTCAAGGCCTTCGCCACGTTATTTTGCCGCAAGCCTTCCGCGGCGCAATCACTCCCCTGGGCAACGTCATGATCGCCCTGACGAAGAACACAACGGTTGCCGTCGCAATCGGGGTTGCCGAAGCCGCAGCAGCGCTGCGGAACATGATCGAGTTCCGACCTGATGTGCTGTTCCTTAACTTCTTCGTGATCGCGATTGGCTTCGTCATCCTGACCCTCCCCCTCGGGCTCCTCACTAGTTACGCGTCTGCGAGGTTGGTGGTCAAAAGATGAGTGCGCCTCAAGTACTTTTTGACGCTCCCGGCCCTAAAGCGGTCGTGCGACACAGGGTCATCGCGGTGATCGGTGTTCTTGCTTTGGTCGGGATACTTGTCTTCATTCTTCTCCGGATGAACGAAAAGGGTCAGTTAGAAGCGGACAAGTGGACTGCTCTCATCGATGGCAACGCGTGGCAAAACTACTGGATCCCCGGAATCTGGGATCTACTTCGTGTGTCCGCTATCGCAGTTGCCCTGTCTGTTGTCTTCGGTTTGGTCTTGGCGATGGGCCGTATGTCAGACATCGCGGCGATCCGCTGGGCCGCAACGATCTTTGTCGAGTTCTTCCGTGCGGTGCCCGTGCTAATCATGATGATCTTCACGTACTTCTACTTGGCCTACCAAGACTGGAGTAACGACGCGTGGAACCCTTTTATCGCGGTCGTTACAGGATTAACGCTGTACAACTCCTCGGTGCTGTGTGAAGTCATTCGATCCGGGGTCCGCTCGTTGCCCAACGGGCAGCGTGAGGCAGGACTGTCCATCGGTCTCAACCCGTCGCAGGTACGTCGGGCGATCCTGGTGCCACAGGCGCTGACCTCTATGCTGCCCGTCATCGTCAGCCAAGTCATCGTCATCGTGAAGGACTCAGCGCTTGGATACATCATTTTCTACACGGAGCTACTAACGTCAGCTCGCAATCTTGGCTCGAGTCAAGCGAACGTCCTCCAGTCCTACTTGTTTGCCGCCGTGCTCTTCATCCTTATTAACTACGCCATCAGCAAGTTGGCTGAAGCGCTTGAAGATCGTCAGCGCCGTAAGGCAGCGGGCGCGGGAAAGAAGCCCAAGAAGGACGACGAAGGAAAGATGGCGGGGCCCGTTCAGAACATCGACGCTACGAACGCTGGGGGAGTGTGACCACTCAGCGAATGAGTTGAACAGCTCTTGGTCGATGTGTGTTGCTCCCCCGGTTGGACTCGAACC
>JBBSVB010000251.1:0-4264 GCA_038233875.1 Actinomycetales bacterium
CCGCAGTTGGAGCGTGCGCTGATCGCCGGGCACGACATGGTGTTGCTCGGCGAGCGCGGTCAAGGTAAGACTCGGCTGCTGCGCACCCTGGTCCGACTTCTCGACGAGTGGACCCCGGTCATCGAGGGATCGGAGCTGGGGGAGCACCCATATTCGCCGATCACTCCCGGCTCCATTCGCCGGGCTGCAGACCTCGGGGGCGACCTCCCCATCGCCTGGCGTCACCGCAGCGAGCGGTATGCCGAGAAGCTCGCCACCCCGGACACGTCCGTCGCGGACCTGATCGGCGACGTCGACCCGATGAAGGTGGCCGAAGGGCGCAGTCTTGGCGACCCCGAGACCATCCACTTCGGGCTCATCCCTCGCTCCCACCGGGGCATCGTGGCGATCAACGAACTGCCCGACCTGGCCGAGCGCATCCAAGTGGCGATGCTCAACGTGATGGAAGAGCGCGACATACAAATCCGCGGCTACATCCTCCGTCTTGAGCTCGACGTGCTGGTCGTGGCCAGCGCCAATCCGGAGGACTACACCAACCGCGGCCGCATCATCACCCCGCTCAAGGACCGCTTCGGGGCCGAAATTCGCACGCACTACCCCACCGCCCTCGAGGACGAGATTGCGGTGATCACCCAGGAGGCCGATCTGATGGCCACCGTGCCCGACCACCTCATCGAGATCCTGGCGCGATTCACCCGGTCGCTGCGCGAGTCGGGAGCAGTCGATCAGCGCTCCGGGGTCTCGGCGCGGTTCAGCATCGCTGGCGCCGAGACCGTGGCAGCCTCGGCGCTGCATCGGGCCACCACCCAACACGAATCCGATGCGGTGGCTCGGGTCGTCGACCTCGAAGCGGCCGTCGACGTGCTCAGCGGGAAGGTCGAATTCGAATCCGGCGAAGAGGGCCGCGAGCGCGACATCCTCGACCACCTGTTGCGTCGGGCCACCGCAGACACCGTGCGGCACCGCCTAGCCGGCATCGACCTCGCCGTGCTGGTCGATGCCCTCGAGGGCGGCAAGACCGTGACCACGGGGGGCAAAGTGACCGCCATCGACATGTTGTCCGGGCTGCCCGTCCTAGGTGAGTCCGACGTCTACGACCAGGTGATGGACCGCCTCGGCGCGCACAACGACGGCGAACGGGCCAGCGCCATCGAATTGGCGCTGGAAGGCCTCTACTTGGCGCGGAAGGTCTCCAAAGAGGGCACCGACAGCGGCGAAACGCTCTACGGATAGGTCCAGGCAAAACACATGTCTACGTCCCATCGCAGCCACGGCTCGGCATACGGCCGGTATGCCGGAGGTCCGGACCCGCTGGCCCCTCCTGTCGATCTAGCCGAAGCGTTGGACGCGATCGGCGAGGACGTGATGGCGGGTTACTCGCCGGAGCGCGCGATGCGCGAATTCTTGCGTCGCGGGGGTATCGACCAAAAGGGTCTTGATGACCTCGCAAACCGCGTCGCCCAAAAACGCCAAGAGTTGCTGAGGAAGCACAACCTCGACGGAACAATGGCCCAGATCCGCGAACTGCTCGATCGGGCGGTGCTGAGCGAACGCAAACAACTCGCGCGCGAGATGGGTGAGGACGCGCGGTTTGCGGAAATGCAGATCGAGAACCTGAATCCATCCACGGCGGCGGCAGTCTCCGAGCTCAGCGACTACGAGTTCCACAGCAGCGACGCGAAGCAGGACTATGAAGCGATCAAGGATCTGCTCGGTCGCGAAATGCTGGACCAGCGTTTTGCTGGGATGAAGAAGGCGCTAGAAGGCGCCACGGACGAGGACCGCGCAGCCATCAACGAAATGCTGCAGGACCTCAACGCGATGCTTGAGGCACGCCGGCTCGGAGAGCCCACCGACGAGATGTTCACCGAGTTCATGGCCAAGCACGGCGCGCATTTCCCCGAGAACCCGCAAACGATCGATGAACTCCTGGACGCCCTCGCCCAGCGCGCGGCCGCCGCGCAACGGATGCGTAACTCGATGACCCAGGAGCAGCGCGACGAACTGGATGCGTTGGCACAAGAAGCCTTCGGTTCTTCAGACTTGATGGATTCACTGTCGCAACTGGACGACAATCTGCGCTCCCTGCGCCCCGCTGAGGACTGGAGCGGATCGCAGAAGTTCGACGGCGAGCGGGGGTTAGGGCTCGGTGACGGAACCGGAGCACTCCAGGACTTGGCGGATCTTGACGCCCTCGCCGAGCAGTTGGCACAGCAGCATCAGGGTGCCTCGATGGCCGACGTCGACCTGGAGTTGTTGTCCCGGCAGCTGGACGACGCCGCGGTGGTGGATGCCGCAACGCTGGCCGCGTTGGAACGGGCTTTGAAGGACACCGGCCTCATGCAGCGGGGCAGCGACGGCGCTCTGAAACTTTCGCCCAAGGCCATGCGCCAACTCGGCAAATCGCTGCTTAAAGACGTGGCGGAGCGTATGTCGGGACGCTCGGGCGCACGTGACCTCCGGCGGGCGGGTGCCGCAGGCGAGCGAAGTGGCGCAACGCGAGAGTGGCAGTTCGGAGATACCGAGCCGTGGGACGTCACTCGCACTGTGCTCAACGCCCACACCCGCACTGCGATCGAGTCCACTGCGTTTGAGTCCACTGCAGCTGAGCCCACTCCCATCGAGTCCCGCGGCGGCGCAACGGGGACAGTCGGCATACGGCTGCAGATCGGCGATGTCGAAGTCCAAGAGACCGAGGCGCGCACTCAGGCTGCGGTTGCGCTCTTGGTGGATACGTCGTTCTCGATGGCGATGGAGGGCCGCTGGGTGCCGATGAAACGCACCGCCCTAGCACTGCACCAACTCATCAGCACCCGATTCAGAGGTGATGCGCTCGAGCTGATTTCGTTTGGCCGGTATGCCGAGACACAAGAGATCGAGCGGCTCACCGCCCGCGAGCCGGAGTACGAAAAAGGCACGAACCTGCACCACGGACTGCTGTTGGCGCAACGGCATTTCCGCAAGCACCCCAGTGCCCAACCTGTGCTGCTGATCGTGACCGATGGCGAGCCGACGGCCCACTTGGAGCCGGGCGGCGAGCCCTCCTTCGACTACCCGCCGCACCCGTTGACGATTGCCCGTAGCGTGCGCGAGCTCGACCAGTGCGCGCGCATAGGCGCTCAGACGACATTCTTTCGCCTGGGTAGTGACGCCGGCCTCGCGCGTTTCGTGGATGAAATGGCCAAGCGTGTCGGCGGCTCAGTTGTTGCTCCCGAGCTCGATGATCTGGGGGCGGCGGTGGTGGGTTCCTACCTTCGATCGCGGCGGCCAGAGACGGACCAAGAGAGCTGGGGTTGGGACTAGCGGACCGTGATGCCAAGGGGGCTGAGTAGGTTCGCGGCCATCGACGCAGATACTTCGAGCCCGTCGACGCGGTTGCTTCGGGGGTCAAAGACCACTCCAACGCAGTCGGTCATAGTTGCTCCGCGCAGATCGCACTCGGCGATCGAAGCTCCAGAAAAGTCGCAGTCGACGAATGTCGCCCGGCGTAGGTCAGAACCTTCCACGTGTGTTTCGCGCATCGAGCAGTCGCGGAAGCCCCAACCCGCCATGGTCACCCCAACCATCGCGGCGAAGTCGAGCGTGCAGTCACGCCAGGTCATCGGGACTGCGGCAAGCGTAGAAACGCTGGCCGCAGTCCAGTCCAACCCGAGGGCCTTGGTCCCACGGAAGCTGCATTCGCGAAAGGTCACTCCGGCTAGAGCGGTCCCGGAGAGGTCGCAGTCGACAAACTCACACTCAGCGAAGGTTGCCCCCGTCATTTGCCGACCCTGCCATCGGCACACCTGCAACGTGCATCCCTCCAACTCGAGGTTTGTCATCAGCGCGTCCGGCGGCAAATCGCCCGTGAACAGGCGATCCACCACCAGATCGCCGCGTTCGTGCAGCAGGGAAGCGAGTGTCTCGGCGTTATTCACGGTGCGAGTGTGGCGCACCGGCGAGGCTGATCATTGGCACTCGATATCTCCCAGGTTGGCCAACCCTTCGAGATCACCGGGGCCGTAAGACAACTGGCTGGGGGTCGGATTCATCAGCTCTCCTGAATCGTCGACGTGACCGAGGCCGACTAGGTGGCCGAACTCATGGTCCAGGATGCCTTGAGAGATGCGCGCCCCAAGGTCGAACGAACCGTCATCGGTGTCGATGACCACCATCCCGCTGACGTAGCGACGCTCGCCACCAAAGGACAACGAGGTGCTGCCGCCAAGTCCTCGAACGTCGCCTTGCAGCTCGGGCACTTCGTCCTCGTCGGCCCACGCGACAA
>JBBSVB010000252.1:0-4263 GCA_038233875.1 Actinomycetales bacterium
GGCAACTCGATGGGCGGTCTCATCACCGCCCGGTATGCCGCCAAGAGGCCATCGCCGCCGGTGCCGGTCGCAGGTTTGGTGCTGCTCGACCCGGCGCTGCCCGCGCCGGGTCTCTTCCCGGGGGTGGTCGGCGTGTTCGCCGCCGGGTTGCTCGCTGTCCCTGCCGTGGGTCGTGGGGCGGCCAGAGCTCGACGGTCGCTGCGCACGCCGGAGCAAAACGTCGACGACACGCTGCGCTGGTGCACGGCCGACCCGAGCCGCATCGATCCCGAGGTTGTGGCCGCTCACCTTCCGCTGGCCCACCGTCGCCAATTCCACCCGGAGATGGATCGCTACTACGGCGCGGCGGCCCGCTCGACGCTCAGCACGGTCGCGATGCGCCAAGCGACCGACGCGATGTACGCCCGGGTGAGGGCCCCGGTGTTGCTCATCCACGGCACCCGCGATCGGCTGGTTTCGTTCTCGGGCGCGGTGCGGATGGCGCGGCGTAACCCCTCGTGGCGGTTTGCCCCGGCCAGTGACAGCGGGCACCTGCCCATGTTGGAGCACCCGCGATGGACGGCCGCGCAGATGTACGCATGGTGGGATTCGGTCTGTGTGGTGAACTTGGCCGATGACTGAGTTGAGGGTGATCCGGCGCAAGGCGGCCACGGCTGCGCTGGTGGCCTTTCGCCGGCTGCCCGGCCCCCTGAAGCGTGGCCTGGTGCGGGCGGGCACCCCTAACTACACCGTTGGCGCGGTGTGCGCGTTGGAGCACGAGGGGCGCGTGTTGATGCTGAGCCAGCCGCACCGGGGCGGGTGGAGTCTGCCCGGGGGGCTTCTGGACCACGGCGAAACCCCCGCTGAGGGGGTCACACGGGAGGTTCACGAAGAAACCGGTCTGTCGATCGACCCGGGCGATCCGGTGACCTACGGGGTGCACCCGCGCAGCCAAAGCGTCGACGTCGTCTTTCGTGTCGTGCTCGATGAACGACCGGCATTGCGGCTGTCCGCCGAAGCACGCCGGTCTCGTTGGTGCGACCCCTCGCAGGTGGCCGAGTTTGATCGAGAGACCCGGCAGATCCTGGACGTGTTGGCCCGCGCGGGCGATCAGCCGAGGGTCGGCACCCTTCTCACCGAGTGAGTGTCAATAACACGGTGAGAAGCAGTCAGACCGCGCGCACAGTTACAGAGTGAGCAGGATCTTGCCGATGTGCTGGCTTTCTTCCATCGCTCGATGCGCCTCGCTCGCCTGATCTAAGGGGTAGGTCGCGTGCACCAGCGGTGAGATCGTGCCGTCCTCGACCCACGGCCAGACGCGTTCGCGGACAACTGCGACGATCTCGGCTTTCTCCTCCAGAGAGCGCGAGCGCAGGCCGCTAGCGATGATCCGACCGCGCTTGCTCAGCAGCCGCGCAATGTTGAGCTCGCCCTTGGCGCCGCCCTGCATACCGATGATCACCAGACGTCCGCCAGTGGCGAGCGCTTGAATGTTGCGGTCCAAATACTTCGCACCCATGACGTCCAAGATGACGTCGACGCCGATGTCGTCGGTGGCTGCGAGCACTTCTTCGACGAAGTCCTGTTCGCGATAGTTGATGGCGACGTCGGCCCCCAACGAGGTGCAGGCGTCGAGCTTGGCCTGAGATCCGGCGGTCACGATGACCCGCACGTTCAGGGCCTTGGCCACTTGGATGGCCATGGTCCCGATGCCGCTCGACCCGCCGTGCACCAGCAGCGTCTCGCCGCTGCATAGCCCTGCCTGAGTGACCAGGTTGTTCCAGACGGTGCACGCCACTTCGGGCAGCCCGGCCGCATCCCGCAGGCTGACGCCTTCGGGGATGGGCAGCACCTGACCTGCGGGCACCGCAACGTGTTCGGCATACCCCCCGCCGGAGAGCAAGGCGCACACTTCTTCGCCGACGGACCATGCACTGACCATGCTCCCCACCGCGCTCACGACGCCGCTGACCTCAAGCCCTAGGGTCTCGCTGGCTCCAGGGGGCGGCGGATAATTGCCTTGACGTTGCGCGATGTCGGCACGGTTCACCCCCGCTGCTACAACGTCGACCAAGACGTCGCGCTCACCGATGGTGGGGGCATCGAGCTCCCCGAGGACCAAAGCGTCAGCGTCACCGGGCGCAGGAACCGTGATTGCTCGCATACCCCGACCCTAGGAGGGTCAGCGCAGGAATGCGAGGGCAGGACGGTCGACACACCCGTCAAAGTCGGCACGCCGCCTGTGTATGCCGACGCCTCGCCCGCCGAAAGCGGCTGTGGGGTTCACGTGATCCCGTGCGGCGCTTTTGGCGGGCGTGTCGTCGGCACGCCGTGACACCAGGGGTCCAGATGGCGATGAGCCGAGGTATGCCGTGTCGACCCGCCGCTAGCCGATCAGGATGCCCGCGATAGCCGCGCTCATCAGGTTGGCCAAGGTGGCGGCGGCGATAGCGCGCAGCCCCAACTCGGCGATGTCGCGGCGGCGTCCCGGCGCAATCCCACCGAGGCCGCCCAGCAGGATGCCAAGCGAGCCAAGGTTGGCGAAACCGGTCAGCGCGAAGGTGATGATGGCCGCCGTCTTGGGGCTGAACTCCTCGATGCGTGGTGCGAAATCGGCAAAGGCCACGAACTCGTTGACCACCACCTTTTGGCCGACGAAGCTCCCGGCGCGGATGGCCTCGCCCCAGTCGACGCCGATCACGAACATCAGCGGCGCGAAAACGTAACCCAAGATCTGCTCAAAGGTCAGGGTGTCGTAGCCGAACCAGCCGCCGACGACGCCAATGAAGAGGTTGACCAGTGCGATCAACGAGATGAAGGCAAGGAGCATCGCGCCAATGTTCAGCGCCAACTTCAGACCGTCCGCAGCACCTGAGGCTGCCGCGTCGATCACGTTTCGGTACTTCTCCTCAGCGTCGTCTTCGCTTGCCTCGCCATCGTTAGCGTCGTCTTCGTTGACGTCTGAATCCCCGCCGCCAGCCGCAGGAGCGCCGACCTTGCCGCCACCACCGCGCTTGGTGGCATCCAGGGCCGCGCCCACCAGAGCCGGTTCCTTGACCAGCGCTTCATCGGTCTCGGGGTTCTCGGGCATGATGATTTTGGCCATCAGCAAGGCCCCGGGGGCGGCCATAAAGCTGGCCGCGATCAGATACTCCAGGGGCGCGCCAAGCAGCGAGTATCCCACCAGCACCGACCCTGCCACGGTCGAGAGCCCGCCGACCATCACTGCGAAAAGCCCCGATCGGGTGAGCCCCTTGATGTAGGGGCGGATCACCAGCGGTGCCTCGGTTTGGCCGACGAAGATATTGGCAGCGGCGTTGACGGACTCGGCGCGACCGGTGCCAAGGAGCTTCTGCAAGCCACCACCGAGCACCTCGACGACCTTCTGCAGGATGCCCCAGTGATAGAGCACCGCGGTCAGAGAGGCAAAGAAGATAATGACCGGCAGCACCTGGAAGGCAAAGACCAGGCCGTTCTCGGGTATGGCCGGGCCGAAGACGAACCCGATGCCAGCACCGGAGGAGTTGATGACCGCCTGCACCCCCGCCGAGGTCTTCTCCAGTGCCCATTGCCCGGTGGACCAGTAGAGAACGAGCACGCCGAAACCGAGTTGCAGCGCAAAGGCCGCCGCAACGGTGCGCAGTTTGATGGCCCGCCGGTTGGTCGATAGCAAAAACGCCAACAAGAACAGGACGGCCATTCCGCCGATACCCCAGAGCACGTCCACGATGGTCCCTTCGTCGAATTCGTGCTCACGCTAGCGGGGGATGCGCGTTCGCGATAGCGGAAGCACGCTGGCGCAAGAGGTGACAGCATGGCCGCATGCAGCGAACCGTGACCGCACACATCACCGCCACCATCAAATCCCCGTCAGAGTTGGCGTTGAGCGTGGTCGCGGCCACCAGTACCGACCCGACGACCGAGCATCTGTCGATCACGGTCAACGGGAGCGAGTTGGACGTTACCGAGGTGGACGGATCCGGTGGTGCACGGTGGCACTTCGTCGAAGCCGTCCCGGTGGGTGAGTTCGCTCTGACCTACAACGCGACGCTCGCATCCGGGGGCGCGGCCAGTGAGCTCACCCCCGGCGAGCGGATCAGCTACCTGCGCCCCAGCAGGTATGCCGACGTCGACCGGTTAGAGAGCACCGCTCGAGCCTTGTTCGCGGACGTGGGGTCACAGGGCGCTGATGGCGATGGCGGCACAGGCACAGGCACAGGCATAGACGCAGACGATGTCGCCTTGCTGCATGCGGTGACGAACTACGTTGCCGACCACACGGCA
>JBBSVB010000253.1:0-4241 GCA_038233875.1 Actinomycetales bacterium
AGTAGGTCAGCGAGGCCGCGAGGTCGGTGCCGCCGTCGGCCGCAAACTTAGGGACCCCCCGTTTGAACGCGTTGAGCACGCTCGGTTTGGCTCGGGGTGGCTGGAACACGGGCTGATCAATTCCGGTGCTGGTCACGCTCCGAAGTGTGCCTCATGCCGTTCCGAGGCGCCTGGCGGCATACCGCCGGAGACAGCGAAAGTCCCCGTCGCGGTCACACTCGCGACGGGGACTTTCGGTGAGTGCGCCAACAGGGACTCGAACCCCGAACCCGCTGATTAAGAGTCAGCTGCTCTGCCAATTGAGCTATTGGCGCAACAGCACATAACTTTATCACCGCAACCCCTAGCGCGATAAATCACGATGCCCCAAGATGAGCAGATGCGCGCACTGGTGAAGACCCACGCAGGCCCTGGCCTG
The DNA here is from genome assembly GCA_038233875.1 of Actinomycetales bacterium. Taxonomy (GTDB): domain Bacteria; phylum Actinomycetota; class Actinomycetes; order Actinomycetales; family Dermatophilaceae; genus Ornithinicoccus. The sequence goes on from JBBSVB010000253.1 coordinate 419, forward strand.
GAGTTTAAAGAGATGACCGAACCAAGTCCTGGCCCCAACGAGGTGAAGATCAGAGTCCTGCGTGCGGGCCTGTGTGGCACTGATCTGCACATCGAATCCTGGGACGACTGGGCGGCGGGGATGCTCGCTCCCCCACTCATCATCGGGCACGAGTTCTACGGGGAAATCGTAGATTTGGGCTCAGCGGTTCCGTCCTTCGACGGCAAATATGACCTCGCCCCCGGCATGCGAGTCTCCGTTGAGGGCCACGTCATCTGCGGGGTATGCCGCAACTGCCGTTCGGGACGACCGCACGTCTGCGTCAACAACTCGAGCCTGGGGGTGAACCGCGACGGTGCCTTCGCCGACTACGTGTGCGTGCCCTATTCCAACGTGTGGGTGCAACCCGACGACATCGATCCGGACCTCGGGGCCATCTTCGACCCCCTAGGCAACGCCGTGCATACCGCGTTGACCTTCTCGATCGCCGGCGACGACGTCATGATCACCGGCTGCGGTCCCATCGGCGTGATGGCGGTCGCGATCGCCCGCCACGTGGGTGCGCGATACATCGTGGCCACCGACGTCAGCGAATTTCGCCTCGAGATGGCCCGCAAGGTGGGTGCGGACTATGCGATCAACGTCGCCAACGAGCGGGTCAAGCCCTATCAGGACGACCTCGGGATGCTGCTCGGCTTTGACGTCGGCATGGAGATGTCGGGCCACCCGGCGGCACTGAAGGAGCTCATCGACAACTGCCAGCACGGCGCGGGGATCGCGATGCTCGGCCTACCGTCGGAGCCGTTCGCGATCAACTGGAGCCCCGTCATCACCCGCATGCTCACGATCAAGGGGATCTACGGCCGCGAGATGTATGACACCTGGTATCGGATGATGTTCATGCTGCAGTCCTCGGAGCAGTTGCGCGAGCGCATCCGTTCGGTCATCACGCACCGCTTCCCTGCCGAGCAGTGGGAGGCTGCTTTCGCCGCCGCGCGTTCCGGCGAATGTGGCAAAGTCATCATGGACTGGAGTTGACCCTCCCCCGCTCATCTAAGGAGCCCCGATGTTTGCCTTCAAAGACGATCTGAGTGCCGAATTGTCGGGCATCCGCGACGCGGGTCTGCACAAGAACGAGCGCCAACTCACGACCGCGCAGTCAGCCCACATCGCCACCACGGCGGGGCAGTCGCTGAACTTCTGCGCCAACAATTACCTCGGGTTGGCCGATCACCCCGAGGTGGTCGGCGCGGCTCGCGATGCGTTGGACCGGTGGGGCTTCGGTATGGCGTCGGTTCGCTTCATCTGCGGGACCCAGACCCAGCACCGAGACCTGGAGCACGCGATCGCTGACTTCTCGGGCACCGAAGACTCGATCCTGTTTGCGTCGTGCTTCGACGCCAACGGTGGCGTTTTCGAGGTCCTCTTCGGTGCTGAGGACGCGATCATCTCCGACGCCCTCAACCACGCGTCGATCATCGACGGCATCCGGCTGTCGAAGGCCCAGCGGTTCCGGTACGCCAACCGCGACATGGACGACCTGCGCACCCAATTGACGAGTGCCCGCGAGAGCGGGGCTCGACGGATGATCATCGTCACCGACGGTGTCTTCTCGATGGACGGCAACTACGCGCCGCTGGAGCACATCTGCGACTTGGCCGAAGAGTTCGAAGCGATGGTCTTCGTTGACGACTGCCACGCCACCGGTTTCGTCGGCGAGCACGGTCGAGGGACGGCCGAGCACTGCGGCGTCTTAGACGGCATGAGCAACCGCGTGGACATCATCACTGGCACGCTCGGCAAAGCCCTCGGCGGGGCTAGCGGTGGCTACGTTGCAGCCCCCACCGAGGTCGTCGAACTGTTGAAGCAGCGAGCGCGGCCCTACCTGTTCTCCAACGCGGTGGCCCCTGCGGTCGTTGCGGGGTCGTTGAAGGCGCTCGAGATCGCCCGTGAGGCCAGCGAGCCCCGGGAGCAACTGAAGGCCAATACGATGCTGTTCAGGTCGCTGATGACCGATGAGGGCTTTGAACTGCTGGAGGGCTCCCACCCGATCACCCCGGTGATGTTCCCCGGCGAGGACGGCGCCCGTCGTGCAGCCCAGATCGCCGACGCCATGCTCGCTCGTGGCGTATACGTCATCGCGTTCAGCTTCCCAGTGGTGCCGAAGGGCAAGGCCCGCATCCGCGTGCAACTCTCAGCGGCCCACAGCGAAGAAGACGTCCGTGCCTGCGTCGCCGCCTTCGTCGCATCCCGCGCCGACGTCGACGCCGCCTGACCAATCCGCATACCCCTGCCCGACCGCACTGATGACCGTTGTGCGCGCCCTCCCCCGCGTGCACATCGCAACCAGCGAGCCCATCGGTCATCAGGTTTGTGGATAACCCAACGAGACCTTCCTGCTGACGGCACAGTGGGCCCATGGACCTCGACCAGCGCATCACCGACCGTCTCAGCGCCCAACATGGGGTGAGCTCGGTGACCGAACTGCTCGAGCTCGGAGTCTCGCGACACGTCGTAGACCGAGCGGTCAAGGAGGGATTGCTCAACCGCCTCCGCCGGAACGTCGTCATCCTGCCCCACCTATGGACCGAAGCACCGTCGTGGGAGCGGCACGAACTTCGTGCACGCGGCACCGCCCGAGCCTGGCGAGGTGCGCCGTTTGCCTTGAGCCATCACAGCGCTCTGGCTGTGCTCGGCATACCGGTGTATGCCGTCGATCACCGGGTGCACATAGTCCCGCGCGGGAAAACCAGCAACCGAGCCGGTCTAGCGACACGCATCCACAGTCGGGTACCGGAGTCACGCCTCGTCCAACAAGAAGATCTGTGGCTGTTCGAGGCATCGGTCGCAGCGTTACAGGTCGCTGGAACGTTCGGAGTCGAGGCCGGCCTGGTCAGCGCTGACGCCGTACTCAGGGAGACTCCCGACACGGACTTGCTCGCCGCGCTCGACGAAACGCCCTGGGCAATGGCCGCGCCAAAGCCGAACTCGTCGCACGACTGGCGGATGGGCGCCTCGAGTCCGTCGGGGAATCGCGCTGCCGCTGGGTGATGCGCGAAGCCGGTCTACATACCCCGGAGCCGCAAGCGTGGGTCCGGGACGCAGACGGATTTGCGGCACGGGTGGACTTCCTCTTCCGAGCCGAACGGGTCATCGTCGAGTTCGAAGGAATGGTGAAGTACCAGTCTGCTCAGGATCTGCAGCACGAGAAGGTCCGCGAAGATGCGCTTCGGCGGCTCGGCTACGAAGTGGTCAGGATCACCTGGGCGGACCTGGAGTCTACGAGCCGAGTCAGCCAGCTCATCCACGAAGCAGTGTCGCGCTCGCGAGCCCGCGCTGCCTGACCTGATGACCGATGTGCGTGCACTCCCCCGCCTGCAAACCGCAAGGAGCGCGCACAACGGTTATTGGCGGTCTGGGTATGCAGGCGGCCTGAGTATGCAGGCTAGAGCCAGCCGGACTTGCGGAAGGCCCGATACAGGAAGGCGCAGATCACGGCCATCACCGTGATCGAGAGAATGAAGCCACCTGGCACGTCGAGCACGCTCATGTGCTTGAAGTTCATCCCGAAGATTCCCGCCAGCAGCGTCGGCACGGCGGCAATGGCCACCCAGGCGCTGATCTTGCGCATGTCGTCGTTTTGCTGCACCCCCACTTGGGCCAAGTGCGCGCTCAGCACGTCCGTGAGCAGACCGTCGTAAGTGTCGATGTGTTCGACAACGTGCTCCAAGTGGTCACCGACATCGCGCAGCAGCAGCCGCATCTCCTCGGACGCCAAGGGGCTGCGAACGTCATACAGCACCTCGAGGGCCTCGGAGAGTGGCTGAGAAGCACGACGAAATTC